>NZ_JAFIMU010000005.1 GCF_017302985.1 Corallococcus macrosporus | reverse complement strand
GACGTTGACACGGTTCGGGGAAGGCTGACACCATGCCCCGCGTTCACCGGCCATTCACGGGTGCCAGAGGACTCGCATGACGAAAGCGGACATCATCGAGGGGGTCTACGAGAAGGTCGGCTTCTCCAAGAAGGAGTCGGCGGAGATCGTCGAGCTCGTCTTCGACACCGTGAAGGAGACGTTGGAGCGCGGGGACAAGATCAAGATCTCCGGGTTCGGAAACTTCCAGGTGCGCCAGAAGAAGGCGCGCGTGGGCCGCAACCCGCAGACGGGCAAGGAGATTGAGATCAGCGCCCGCCGGGTCCTGACCTTCCGGCCGAGCCAGGTGTTGAAGAGCGCCCTGAACGGCGAGGCACCGCCGGAGAACCACGCCGAAATCGACGCGCAGGAAGAGGCGGCGGCGGACGCGGCGGAGGCCCGGGGCGAGGACTTCGACGAGGGAATGGAAGAGGGCGACGAGTAGGTTTTTCACCGTCGCCCGTCACCTCGCGCTTGACCCAAGAAAGCAGCGAGGGCATAAGGCAGCACCGTTTCACGACGGCGGTTCTCGGGGCGTAGCGCAGCCTGGTAGCGCACTTGCTTGGGGTGCAAGTGGTCGCAGGTTCAAATCCTGTCGCCCCGACCAAATAGAGGCCCTGGAGTTTCCGGTGCAAGCCGGTGACTCCAGGGCCTTTGTTTTTGGTTCAGCGGCGCAAGAGGTTTCGTCAGACAGGGATGTTGAGGTGCGCGGCCTGGTAGAGCAGGTCCGCTCGGTCATCGACCCCCAACTTGGAGAAGATCTTCTTCACGTGGGTCTTCACCGTGTGATGGGAGCGCCCCAACTCACTTGCGATCTGGCGGTCGTTCCAGTTGGTGAGCATACCCGTCACGACGCGCACCTCGCTGGGACGAAGCTTGCGCTTCATCGCCTCGGGGAGGGGGATGGAGCGGGGAATCTCTTCGATCTTGAGGGCCCATCTCGAGGGCCCCTCGGGAGCGGGCAGTTCCATGAAATGGACCGCGCGGTAGCGGTCGTCGTGGACACGGACCCAGGAGTCCTTGCCGAGCCGCTCATCCGGCGCCATGTGCATCAGCGCCTCCAACTGCTCCTTGAACGCGAGGGGAATGCCGGAGGCGTCGAGGTCGGAGGGGTTGAACCATCGCTCGAGGAGGGCGGTGGCATTCGGGGTGCGCATCGCCTCGTGGTGGGAAGGTTCCACGACGACGAGGGCGGCATTGGGACGGCGGTAGAGCCCATCAAGCGTCTGGGCACGGATCCCCAGGTCCTGGAGATCACAGTACTTGCTGACGCCGTCCGCCAGTGCTCGGTGAGGCTGCCGAGGATGGCGGCGTTCCTGGCGGAGAACGCGCGCGGCCGATGTCTGTAGAGCGCGAGGGCCGCGACGAGGCCGGGGCGAATCCGCAGCAGGACGGCCATGATGTGATCCAGGCGCGGCCCCCACTCCAGGCTGCGCTGGTGGATGATGCTCCGCACGAACTTCTTGCGCGGCATGAGCTGCGAATCGCGGACGACCGAGTGGGGCTGCTCGAAGATGGGGTCCCGGAAAGGATCATGCTGAATCAGTTCGGCGTACCGCTCGAGAATGACGAGGCGATGGCCCGGGACGAGCCATTCAAACCCAGGCGAACGCGTCTCCTGCATGAGGCACAGTGCCATGGCGTCCGCCTGCACAAGCTCGAGGAGGAGCGGTCGGATGGCCTCCAGTGCTTCACGGAGGGACCTCGGTTTGTTGAAGGCGCGGAGGGCCCTGTCTCTGAGCGTGTACTCGGCGGCAGTGAGCTTCGGTAGACGGACCATTCATCCTCCTGGAGTAGGCCACCCTGTGGGTCATTCGTGGTGCCCCTCATCCATAGCCACCAACTGAAAGTCCGTCCCTCACCCTCCAGAGGGATTGACTGGATGGGCCGCCACGCGCCGTGACGGAGGGAGGACTCGGCCATGACGCACTAGGCCCAGCGCCCCGCCTGGAACATTTGAGCGGATAGGGAAGTGGAAACTTCCGGTTGTCGAGTGCCGACAATTCCCTGGGGCCGACGGAGGAGCTGCTTCCATCCCGTCATGTAGGATTCGTGCCCTGAAGCACCTTCCGCCGGAGACAGGCCCTTGATCAGCTCCCTCATCCGCCAGGTCGTCACCACGGTCCAGACGGCGATCGCGAAGCCTCCGGTGGCCCCGCCTCCGCCCGCGCCTCCACCCACCGCCACACCCTATTTCACGGACGGCATGGACGCGGCGAAGTCCAGCCCGGTGGAGCTCAGCGGCCATGGCAAGGCGACGTCGGCCGCGAGCGTGGACTCCCTCCTGACGAAGCCAAAGAGCGGGGAGAAGGTCGGTCCGGAGTTCATCCACCTGGACAACGGGTGGACGCCCCAGGGCCAGGGCTACGACGCGAAGCGCGGCGAAGTGCTCACGACCTATTACAAAGACGACCGGGTGCTCCTGTCGGTCCAGAACAAGGACTCGGGCAAGGAGACACACCAGGCCGTGCTCGGGGGGCCTCCGCCAGCGGGGCCTCCCAGCCATGGCGGCGGCGTCTCGACGGACGGCGACCACGTCTATGTCTCCGACACGGACCACGTCTACGTCTACACGCGCGAGGAGATCGAAGCGGCGCAGAACGAGTGCCGCGAGGCCATGCCCTCGCAGGTGATGGATGTCCCGAAGCCGGAGGGATTGACGGATCCGGCCACGGGCATCGGGCTCGTGTCCTCGGGCAGCTACATGACCATCAAGGACGGCTACGCGTACGTCGGTGGCTACAGCCCGGATGGCGATGGCAAGGCGGGCGCCGTCTGGCGCTACAAGATCGACGAGCAGACCGGTGCCCTGATTGAAGACTCGCGCGAGGGGCCCATCCGCGCTCCGGACCGCGCGCAGGGAATGACCATCGTCGACGGCGGCATCCTCTTCACCACGGGCGACAAGAAGCTCGTCTATCAGCCGTTCACGTCCACCGAGGACACGTTCTCGGCGGACATCGACAAGCGGGCGGACATCAGCAACGGCCTCATCGACCCGTACGCCCAGGGCATCAACATCATCGACGGCGAGCTGTGGGTCACCTACGAGAGCGGCTCGGACAAGTACCGCGACAACGTCGATGAGCCCCGGGAGCACATCCAGCGCATCCCGCTGGAGGACCTGGACCTCGAGGCCGCCTGCCTCACGGCGCAACAGCTGGAAGACTGAGCGGGCGCTCAGGGGGCTGGCGGCGGTCCCGGCTCCAGCGGTGTGAAGGGGCTCGTGCCCAGGTCCTCGAGTCTGAAGTCATCCAGGGTCAGCGTGCCCACTCGCTCCAGGGCCAGCCCCACGCTCAATCTCAGCCCCGCGGCCGGCGCGGCGGGTGTCGTCCACTCGGCGTAACCGTAGGTTCCTCGCGTGGGCAGCAGGGCGCTCTGGGCCCACCACACCCAGCCTCCCGATGCGTTGCGGTAGTACGCCTTGAAGAGGGGCGCGGCGGTGGCCTTGTACCAGGCCGACACCCGGTAGCGGTGGCCCGTCGTGAGCGGCGGTGCGCACGCTCCCAGGTCCTGCAGGGAGATGAGCTTGCGATCCCCGCTGGAGTAGCTGGTGAGGCTCAAGCGCTGGGCCCAGCTCCCTGAATGCGCGTCCGAGGTCCGGGCCCACGTGAAGGCGTTGGCGCCATAGCCGCCGCGCTGCCAGCAGTCGGGCGCTCCGTCCGCGTTGCTGTCGGTCTCCAGCGACGGATTCTTCAGCAACTGCGTGGGAGGGGGCGTGCCCGCGTCGGGCAGCGGCGGCCCGTTGACGGGCGGCTTCACCGCGCCACCGATGACCTGATCCACCGTGCGCACGAAGGTGCCTCGCGAGGCGCGCGCCGCGAGCCAGTCCAGGAAGGCGGTGAAGGTGGACACGTTGATGCCGTACGTCTCGGACGTCGGGCACGGCCCCGGGCAGATTTCGTGGAAGGCGATGGGCACCCAACCCCCGCCTGCGGACTCAGCGCGCAGCACCAGCCCCTGCAGGTCCGCCAGCGTCTGAGTTCTCTGGACGGAGCCGTGGTTGCGGATGGCGAAGGCGTCCTGCGGCGGAACGGTCTCCGCGTACGGACAGCCCGCGCAGCTGTCCGGCGTGCGCAGGCCGCCGGACTCCCGCGCGGAGTTGTAGTTGCAATCGATGACGACCTGCTCGGTGGTCGCGTCCCGGGCTCCGGACGGATACGCGAACGACGTCACCCGCAGCCCCGCGTTCATCAGGGCCACGCGGTCGTCACACACCTGGCGGCGCTGGGAGTCCACGTCCAGCGTGGGGAGCTGGACGTGGGACACCGTGTGGCCGCCCACCTCGTGGCCCGCGGCCTGGAAGCTCCGGAGCTGTGCAAGGGTCAGGTAGCCCGGGAGGCCCAGTCGCCCGCTGCTGACGAAGAAGGTCCCGCGCAGGCCGCGCGCCTCCAACAACGATGCCGCGTTGACTTGGCTGGCCCGCGCGTCATCGAAGGTGATGGACACGACGAGCTGCCCGGGCTCCAGGACGAGGCGCGGCGACTGCTGTTCCAGCGCTTCTTCGGGTTCGGAGTCCTGGCACGCCAGCGTCATCATGAACAATGACAACCCGAACGCGCGGGCGGCCTGGAGGGAGCGGGAGAAGGGGGGCATGGTGCCCGCCAAGGTGCGTGCGCTCCTCGTGCCGCCAAGCAGCCCGGAAGTTTGGCGCGGCTGCTCACGGGTGAGCGCGAGAGACCGACACGCGCTCGCGCGGCCCGGGCGCGGTGGGCAATCCCAGCCGCGGAACACGACAGACCGTCATGCTCCCGTCCCATGGCCGGAGCCCGGTCGCGGCGGCACCCTGGCCGCCACTCTCAAACGAGGTGTCGGAAATGCACGGGTCCGGGTGGAGGTGGATGTTGCTGCTGACGCTGGGTGGGCCGCTGGCGTGTGAAGTCGCCCCGGTACCGGGGGCGCTGAGCCTGGATCCGCGCGCGAGCAGGAGCCCCGGTGACGCCGCACCGGAGACGCCGGAGGCCTTCCAGGCTTCGGCGGTCTTCGAGGCCACGCTGCGCGAGGATGCGCAGGCGTCCGGTGGGCTGAAGCCCGTGGAGCGGCTGGGCAAACTGCTCTTCTTCGACCGCCGGCTCTCCGAGCCCATGGGCCAGGCCTGTGCCGTCTGTCATGGCCCCGAGGTGGGCTGGACGGGCCCTGAAGTGCTCATCAACCTCACGGGCTCCGTCTATGAGGGCGCCGTGCGGGGGCGCTTTGGCAACCGCAAGCCGCCGTCGTCCGCCTACGCCACGCAGGCGCCCATCCTCCACCGGGTGACGCCTGGACAGGCTGACTTCGTGGGCGGCAACTTCTGGGATGGCCGGGCCACTGGCGAGGAGCTGGGCAACCCCGCGGCGGACCAGGCGCAGGGGCCCTTCCTCAACCCGGTGGAGCAGAACAACCCCAGCGAGGCCGCCGTGGTGGCAAAGGTCTGCGGCGGGCCGTACGGCGGCCTCTTCCGGTCCGTCTGGGGCGCTGACATCTGCGGCGACGTGCCGCGCGCGTATGACGACATCGCCAGGTCCATCGCCGCGTACGAGGGCTCTCGCGAGGTCAATGCCTTCTCATCGAAGTACGACGCGTACCTCGCGCGCCGCGCGCGGCTCACCCCGCAGGAGCAATGGGGCCTGAAGCTCTTCGAGGGCAAGGCCCGCTGCGACAAGTGTCACCCGAGCCAGCGCGGCCCGGGCGGCGAGCCACCGCTCTTCACCGACTACACCTTCGAGAACCTGGGCGTCCCGCGCAACCTGCTCAATCCCTGGTACTGGCAGCTCCAGTTCAACCCGGACGGGCCCTTCTGGATCGACACGGGCCTGGGGGGCTTTCTCCAGACGCGACAGGACCATGCCGCGTCCGCGCGCGCCAATCTGGGCAAGGTCAAGGTTCCCACCCTGCGCAACGTGGACAAGCGCCCGTTCCCCGGCTTCACCAAGGCCTATGCGCACAACGGCTACTTCAAGAGCCTTGAGTCCATCGTCCACTTCTACAACACGCGAGACGTCCTGCCGGTCTGCACCGGGAGCGCGTCCGGGACGCCGGGTGTGGACTGCTGGCCGCTGCCGGAGGTGGGGTTGAACATCAACACCCAGACGGTGGGCAACCTGGGCCTGTCTCCCCAGGAGGAGCAGGCCCTCGTCGCCTTCCTGCGCACGCTGTCGGATGGCTACATCCGGTGAGCACGAGAGGGGAGCAGGGGACGGCCGTGAGCCCGCGGGTCCCCGGAGGGATGTCTTGTGTCCCGCGGCCGCCATTCCCATCTCTGACGGGAAGCCATTCGTGGAGGCCGTCATGCGCCGGTTCCTCGTCTCCCTGCTGCTCATGCCGGGCCTGCTCGCTGCTCCGGCATTCGCGGGGGACATCGTCCATCGGGAGACGGGGCTGACCATCGCGCTGCCAGAGTCGTGGTCCGCGGCCCAGGACGGTGACGTGCTCATCGCCACCGGCCCGGGTGCGCAGCTCTCCATGGTCTTCATGGTGACGGACATCCGCTCGACGGGGGACCTGGTGGCGGACGTCACCCGGGAGATGGGCGGGCAGCTGCGCGATGCGCGCCTGACGAGCGAGCCCGAAGCCCGGCGGGTCAACACCCTGATGCAGACCCATGCCGAGGGCGTGGGCACCTGCTCCGACGGAACGACCTGTGACTGGGACCTCGCGCTCGTCTCCGGTGCCCGGCGCAACCTCCTCGTCGTGACCGTGGGGGACCTCACTCCGGAGGAGGCGACCGTCCACGAGGTGTATGCATCCATCCGGACCCGCATGTAGTGCCCCACGCGCGGGCCCATGAAGATCCATCACCTCACGGTGCTGCGGCGGCTGTCGGACACGCAGCTGCAGATCGCGCTGGAGGCACCCGAGGTGCTCTTCGCCCGCGTGGCGCCGGTGGACAAGCGGCGCGTGGTGATGGCGCTCAAGCGCAAGCGCGAGGTGGTGGCCGTCACCGGCGACGGCGTGAACGACGCGCCAGCCCTGAAGGAGGCGCACATCGGCATCGCCATGGGCCGGTCGGGGACGGACGTTGCGCGCGAGGCCGCGGACGTGGTGCTCGCGGACGACCACTTCGCCAGCATCGTCGCCGCGGTGGAGGAGGGGCGCGCCGTCTACTCCAACATCCGCAAGTTCCTCACGTACATCCTCACCTCGAACGTCCCGGAGCTCGTCCCCTACCTGGCCTTCGTGCTGCTGCGCATCCCCCTGCCGCTGAGCATCCTGCAGATCCTCGCGGTGGACCTGGGCACGGACATGCTGCCGGCGCTGGCACTGGGCGCCGAACCGCCCCACGCGCGGGTGATGCAGCAGCCGCCGTCGGACTTCCGCAAGCGGCTGCTGGACGCGCCGCTGCTGCTGCGTGCCTACCTCTTCCTCGGCGTGATGGAGGCCGCGGCGGGGATGGCCGCCTTCTTCTTCGTCCTATCGCGCGGCGGCTGGCGCTACGGTGAGCCGCTGGCGTGGAACGCGCCGCTGCACGCGCAGGCGATGGCCGCGTGCCTGGGCGCCATCGTCGTGATGCAGGTGTGCAACGTGCTCCTGTGCCGCACGGAGCGCGCGCCCACCTTCTCCGTGCGGCTGCGCGACAACCCTCTGCTGTTCGTGGGCGTGGCGGTGGAGCTGCTGCTGCTCGCCTTCATCCTCTACACGCCGTGGGGCCAGCGCGTCTTCGCCACGGCGCCCGTGCCCGCCGCGGCGTGGCTCTTCGTGCTGCCGTTCGCGGCGGGGATGCTGGTGCTGGAGGAGGGACGCAAGGCCTGGGTCCGGCGGCGCCAGCGTGGCGGGCGGGGGATTCCAGGCCGCGCGGTGCAGCCCCCCGGGGCGATGGGGCCGTCCGCGCCCCTGCGCAGATTCCCGTCACAGGACCCTGGAAGGAGCCCGCCGTGACCACCGCCGCCCCGGCTCCCTCGCCCCACCGGCATCGAGATCAAGGACGCATGAGCCGGGCTCCCGCGGGAAGAACTGGGGGAGGGCGGCCCCTGCGCGAAGGACGTGGAGCGCGTCCATGAGGACCCTTCACGGGGGCGTGGCCCGGTTCCGGCACAGTTGCAGATAGCGGCGGATGAGCAGCCGCCGCGCATGCTCGAACGCCTCGCCGTCGTCGGGGACCGCCCAGGCGTGCGGGATGAGCTTCCGGGCCACCGCGCGCGCGTACGCCGGATCGCCCGCGTCACTCACCAGCTTCAGCCATTCGTAGTCCTGCATGCCCTGGCGGATGAGCTTCATGCGCAGCGAGGGCAGGGGAATCTCGGTGGTGCCGCCGATGATGGAGGGCAGCCCCGGGTAGAAGAGCGTGCCGTCGCCGTTGCCATTGAAGCGGAACTGCGTCGTCCACGCGGTGTAGAGCAGGCCCACCGTCTGGTAGTACAGCTCCCCGCTCGCGCCGTTGATGAAGTCCAGCCATTGCATGCCGCGCGCCTTGGCCGCCGAGCGGTCCACCATGTACGAGGGCCAGCCCTGGCCTGGGACGTTCTCCGGAGGCGGCGGCTCACTCGCGACGCAGCCGTGGCTCGCGCAGCTCTGGTACAGCCACAGCTCGCGGTTGGGCTGGGCGAGGAAGTCGTTGTACTTCGGGCGCTGGTTGCCCACGTAGGGCGGCTGGGTGCCGTCGATGAAGTTCACCAGCACGGTGATGATGTCGATCTCCTCCAGCAGCCCGTGGGCTTCCAGCTCGGTGACGGTGCTGGTCAGCAGCGTGCGCAGAAGCGGGGCCGCCGTGCGGGTGAGCTCCGCGCGGGCCGCCACGGCCTCCCAGCTGGTGCCATAGGGCGGCTCGTCCCCCACGTAGTCGAAGGAGCGCGACAGCCAGCCGCGCGCCTCCGCCTCCGTCTGGAACTCCGTCAGGGACGCGCCGTTGGCTGGCCCCAGGTACTGCAAGGCCGTCATGCGCGCACCGTTCAGCCGGTTGGGGGCGGTGCCGTCGAGGAACGGCCCCCAGCGCTCATTGAACGTCTCGTAGTCCGGCAGGTCCCACGTGGGCAGGTTCACCTCCCGGGGGAAGGCGCTCGCCAGCGTGAGGCGGTGCTCCAGCGCCATCCGGTGGAACAGCTTCAGGAGCCGCACCTGCGTGTCCACGGGGCACACCGGATCTCCCGTGAAGGCGCGGCACACGTGGGGCGGCCAGAGCAGGAAGGCGCTGCGCAGGGAGGAGGTGCTCGGCAGGACGGCGTCCACCACCTGGAGGCGCACCTCCACCCGCGAAGTGAAGCCTTCACCTCTCACCGTCACGGTGCCCCGGTAGTTTCCGGGGCGAGCGTTGGACGGCACGTGCACGTCCACCCAGACGGCACGGGCCTCGCCCGCGGGCACGTCGAAGGGGAAGGCCAGACGCTTCTCGCCCACCACCTCGTCGACGTCCGGCACCAGGCCGTCCGGCCACCGCCCGGGCGTCGTCCCCGGAGGCGTGGGCGTGGTGATGTCCAGGAACGCCTCCCGATAGAGCAGCACGTCCCCGCCCTGGATGCGCGAGCGCCCCGCGCGCAGCTCCGGCAGGACGGCGCTCACGCCCCGCAGGCCTGTCGTGCCTCCGTGAAGCACCACCTGGAAGGACGCGAACTCGTTGCGCGCTACGGTCAGCGAGATGGACCGCTGGCAGCGTGGAGGCGTCTCCGGGCGCACCTTCACCATCGCGCTCTCGGCCCAGACGGCCGGACGCGACGGGTGCGCCGCCGCCACCTGACTCCATCCCAACAACAGACACGCCAACGCCCATTTGATGGATTGCATGACATGCAAGGCTGGGCGTTGAGAGGGATTGCGGCAATCTCCCTGGGGGGCCAGGGCCCGTCTGGCGCTCGACACCGGCGCCATCCACTGCCGGCAACGCTCCGCCCGGCGTCATGCCCCGCTCACGCCGGGCCCATGCCCCGCGGCGGTTCGGGGTGGCCAGCGCCGGTGGCGGGCGAGGGGCGCCGCGCGAAGGTGCTCCGCGCCGCCGCCAGCAGGTCCGTCACCTCCTCGTCGGGCACCTGGCGGAAGTCGGCGTACCACTGGCCAATCGAGCACAGCTCACGCGTGGAGAACGCGCACACCACGTCATCCACCAGCGGCCTCAGCCCGTTGAGCGTCAAGGTGTCCGCCACGGGGACGGCGAGGACGAGGCGCGCGGGCTTCCACGCGCGCAGCACCTGGAGGGCCGCCCGGATGGTGGCCCCCGTCGCGATGTCGTCATCGACGAGGATGATGCACTGTCCCTCCCGTCGCGGCGGCGCCGAGCCCTGGCGGAAGCGCGCGACGCGTTCCTCCACTTCCCGGGCCTTCTGGCGGATGGGCCCGCGGAGGTCGTCCTCCGTGACGTCCATCTCGTCCATCAGCTGCCGGTTGAGGGACACGACGCCTCCCTCCGCCACCGCCCCCAGGCCCAGCTCCGGGTAGCTCGGCGCGCCCACCTTGCGCACGATGCAGACGTCCAGCGGAGCGCCCAGCGCCGCCGCCACCTCGTAGGCGACGGGAACCCCGCCCCGGGGCAGTCCCACGACGACGGTGTCCTCGCCGGTGTATCCGCCCTCCTGCAGCCTTCGCGCGAGCCGCCGGCCCGCATCCACCCGGTCCTCGAAGTACATGGTGTGCCCCTTTGAATCAGGAGAAGCACGCCCGGGAGGTCTGTCCACCCGTCGGCTCGCCGCCGTCAACCGGAGGGCGGCCGCGCGCCGAGTCGCTTGCGCAGCAGGTGGAAGGCCCACAGGCCGGCGAGGATGCCGGCCGCGCCCAGGCCCAGCAGCACGGACGTGCGCTGCTCCAGGACGCTGGCGCCCAGGTAGACCGTGCCCACCGCGTAGGGCAGCTCCGCCAGGGCGAGCACGGCCAGGTAGCGGCGCAGGCCATAGCGCGCGAGGCCGAGCACGTACCCCGGGATTTCAGAGGGGACGGCGAGCTGGAAGAGGAGCACCACGCCAAAGGGGGTGCGCCGGGAGATGCGCTCCTCGTAACGGGCCAGCAGGCTGGCGGAGGTGAGCCTGCGGATGACGGGCCTGCCCCAGGCGCGGGCCATGCCATACGCGCACGCGCCGCCCAGCATCCAGCCCGCCCAGAGCAGGAGCGCGCAGACCGCCTTGCCCCAGGCCTGGAGCGCCACCGGCAGCAGCAGCGCGCTGGAGAAGAAGGCCAGCAGCGCGGACAGCGCGGAGAGCAGGACGAAGAGCACGGCGCCCCAGAAGGGATGCGCGGAGATGACGGGCGCGGCCGCGTCGAGGCCCCGGCGCAGCAGGGACTGGAACGCCTCCGAGGAGGCGAGCAGCGCGAGGCCGGCGAGCAGCAGTGCCAGAACGAACGCCCGCCCCCACGCGGCCGGAAGCCCATGACGCCCGTCCTGCGGTGGGGGGGAGGCATTCAATGGGACGTCCCGCGCTCCCGCCGCTCCTGGAAGACCGGAGCGGAAAGCTGGGCAGGCCGCCCGCGAGCGTGAAGCCGTGCCGGGAGCGGGGGCGGCCTTCCGCTGGCGGACAGCGCACCGCCCCGGCGCTCAGGCGCGCAGCGCGTCCAGGATGGACAGCCGCGCGGCGCGCAGCGCGGGCAGCAGCCCCCCGAGAAGCCCCATCCCCGTGCCGAACAGCAGCGCGCCCAGCAGGATGGCCGGGGTGGGGGAGAAGCCGAAGCTCACCGCCGCGAACGTCTGGAAGTTGAGCGTGCGGATGTGGATCCACCGCGTGGCCAGCGCCGCCAGGGCCCCCAGCACGCCGCCGGCCGCACCCAGCAGGGCGGACTCCACCACCACGCTGGCCAGCACGCTGCGCCGGCGGAAGCCCACCGCGCGCAGCATCCCCAGCTCCGCGACGCGCGTCGCCACCTGGGCGTACATGGTGATCATCGCCCCCAGCACCGCGCCCAGGCTGAAGACGAAGGACACGAAGAGGCCCAGCACGCGGATGAACGTGGCCAGCCCGCTGGCCTGATCCGCCCAGTACGTTGGCTCCGGCTTGCCCTCCAGCGTGAAGCGCGGGTTGGCATCCAGGCGCTTCACGAAGGCGTCCACCTCCGCGGGCGAGCGCAGCCGCACCACCGCGGAGCTGAAGTCCTCGCGCCCGAAGGCCGTCCCCAGGCGCATGGCGTCTGCCCAGATTTCGGACTCGAAGGCCCCGCCCCGGGCGGCGAAGACGCCCACCACCGGCCAGCGCTGCTGGGCGAAGCGCAGCTCCCCGCCAGGCGTCGCGTCCGGCGAGGTGCCCACGAGCGCGCGGCCCAGCACCACCTCGTTGGTGCCCGGCCGGGGCCTGCGCCCGGAGATGAGCTGGATCTCCGGCCGCGCCTCGAAGCTCTCCGCGCTGATGCCTCGCGCGGTGGTGTTCATGGCCTGCGTGCGGCCGCTGGGCAGCGTCACCAGCACCACCCGCTCCCCGGCCACCAGCGGCCTGCCGTCCGGCCCGGAGGCCACCCGCGGGTCCGTGGTGAGGATGCGCACCGCGTCCCGCTCCACGCCGCTGACCAGCTCGCTGGTGGCGCCCTTGCGCAGCACGACGACGTTGGACGCGTCTCCGCCGGACGCGAGCGCGGACTCGATGCCGTTGGCCAGCATCAGCACCGCGGAGAAGACGAAGACGACCAGCCCCAGCCCCACCACCGTGAGGCCCGTGGACAGCCGCCGCGCCCACAGGCTGCGCGTGTTGTAGAAGAGCGGCACCATCGCTTCAGGCCACCTTCCGCAGGCCTTCCGCCACCGGTAGCCGCACCGCGCGCAGCGCCGGCCCCACGCCCGCCAGCAGGGCCACCGCCACCGCCGCGAGCGCGGAGACCCAGAGCGTGTGGCCGCGCGTGAGGTGGTCCGGCATGGGGCCGAACCGCGAGGCGATGAGCTTCGTGAAGGCGCCCACCAGCACCGGCGCCGCCGTCACGCCCAGCACCGCCGAGCACAGGCCGATGACGGAGGACTCGGCCAGCACCAGCGCCACCACGGTGCGCGGGCGGAAGCCCATGGCGCGCAGGGTGGCGATGTCCCGGGTGCGCTCGCGCACCCCCATGGCCAGCGTGTTGCCGATGACGAGCAGGATGATGAGCAGGATGACGGAGGACACCACCCGCACCGCGGTGACGATGGCCGAGGACATGGCCACGAAGCCCAGCTGGAAGGCCTTCTCGCTCTCCGTCTTCGTCGGGTAGGGGCTGTTGTCGAACAGGTGGTCGATGGCCGCCGCCACCCCGGCCGAGCGCGCGGGGTCGTCCACGCGCACCGCGTAGATGCCCACCTGGTCCTTGCGCCCCTCCGTCAGCCGGTCGCTCTCGTTGAGGCAGCGGTAGCCGAACACCAGCGCGGTGGTGTCCACGCCGGGCCGCGCGCCGGTGTAGACGCCGTGCACGTTGAACGTCCAGTCGCCGGGGTAGATCTGCCCCTTGAGCGTCACGCGGTCCCCCGCCTTCCACCCGAAGCGCCGGGCCAGCTGCTCCCCCACGAGCGCGCCGCACGGGTCGCCGCGGAAGGCGGCCAGCTGCTGGGGCGGGACGACGAACTCCGGGAAGACCTCCAGGAAGGTGCGCGGGTCGATGGCGAAGTTGGCGAAGAAGTCCTTCTGTGTGTCCCCCAGCGTGCCGCCGAACCACTCCTGGTGGGTGACGGCGGTGACGCCCGGCAGCGCGGCGATGCGCGCGTAGTACGACAGCGGCAGGGGCTGGGTGAAGGACACCTTGTTGCGGACGATGAGCCGGTCCACCTGCGCGGCCCGCGCGTTGTAATAGAAGATGTCGACGACGGTGCTCAGGAAGATGAAGGCCGTCACGCCCACCGCGCCCGCGAGGATGGTCAGCGTCAGCCGCAGCGGGTTGCGCAGCAGGTCCCTTCCCGCCAGTCCCACGTAGTTCACTGGAGCACCCCCTTGTCCAGGTGGTGCACGCGCCCGGCGCGCTCCGCGGCGTGCGGGTCGTGCGTCACCATGACGAGCGTCTTGTGCAGCTCGCGGTGGAGCACGCCGAAGAGGTCCAGCACGGCCTCCGCGGCCTTGCGGTCCAGGTCCCCCGTGGGCTCGTCCGCGATGATGAGGTCCGGGTCGGACACGATGGCGCGGGCGATGGCCACCCGCTGCTGCTCACCGCCGGAGAGCTGCGGCGGGCGGTGGCCCACGCGGTGGGGCAGGCCCACGAGCTCCAGCGCGGCGGCCACGTGCCGGCGCCGCTCCCCGCGCGTCAGCGGCGTGAGCAGCAGCGGCAGCTCCACGTTCTCCGCCGCGGTGAGCACGGGGATGAGGTTGTACAGCTGGAAGACGAAGCCCACGTGGGCGGCGCGCCAGTCGCTCAGCTCGCGGTCGTCCATCTGTGCCAGGTCGCGGCCGGCCACCTCGGCGGTGCCGGTGGTGGGCTTGTCCAATCCGGAGATGAGGTTGAGCAGCGTGGACTTGCCGGAGCCGGACGGGCCCATGAAGGCCTCGAAGGCGCCGGTGTCGATGGTCAGGTCCACCGCCGCCAGCACGGGCACCTCCACCGTGCCGCGCCGGTACGTCTTGGACACGCCCTGGAGGCGCACCATGGGGACTGGCCGCGCGTCCTGGCTCATCCGCCCCCCGTCTCCACCTTCACGCGCCGGCCGTCGCGAAGGCGCTTCGGGTCCGGGGCCACCACCACCTGGGTGCCCGCGCGCGGCCCCTGCGCGAGGGACACCTCCTCACCCACGCGCCCGGCCACGCGCACCGGCTGGCGCGCGAGCCGCCCGTCCTTCACCACCCACACGGCGTCGCCCCCGCTGTCGTGCACCACCGCGCTGGCGGGCACGCGCGGGGGCTGGCCGTGGGCGTCCAGCGCGTCCGGTGGCAGCGGCTGGCGCAGGAAGGAAACCTTGGCGCCCATGTCCGGCAGGGCGCCCCGGGGGACGGACTGGAAGCGCACCAGCACGGTGGCGGTGGCCTTGGAGCGGTCGATGGCGGGGCGCACCGTGGCCACCTGGCCGGGGAAGGCGCGCTCGGGCAGGGCGTCCAGGAAGATGAGCGCGGGCTGGCCGGTGCGGATGCGCGACAGCTGCTCCTCGCTGACCTCGGCTTCCACCTCCAGGGCCTGGAGGTCCACCAACTCGACGATGCCGCCCAGGTTGGTGCCCGTGAGGGCGGCCGGCGCGAGCACCGCGCCCTCGTTCGCGAGCTTCTTCGACACGGTGCCGTCGAACGGCGCTCGCACCACGGTGTGCGCGAGCTGGAGGCGGGCCGCCTCGCGTGCCCGGCGGGCGACGGCCAGCTGCGCCCGGGCCAGGTTGAGGGACTCCCGCGTGGCGCGGCCCGCGGTCTCCACGTCGAGCAACTGGGCCCGCGCGACGGCGCCCTGCCGCGCGAGGTTGCGCGTGCGCTCGGTGGTGCGATCGGCGTTGACGGCCTGGGCCTCGGAGGCGGCGAGCCGCGCCCCGGCGGCCTGCACCTCCGCCTCCGCGCGGTCCAGCACCACGCGGGCGTCCCGGTCATCCAGCCGTGCAATCACCTGCCCCCGCCGCACGGGCTCTCCCTCCTCCACGGAGACCTCCACGAGCTGGCCGGCGATGAGCGGCGCGATGACCGAGCGGCGCCGCGAGTCCACATAGCCGGAGGCGGACAGCTCCGTCTGCTGCTCCCCGGGGAGCGGCTCGCGCACCTCCGCGACGCGCACGGTGGGCGGGCGGCGTGCCACCGCGCCCGCGATTGCAAGGACCCCCGCGAGCAGGAGCGCCGCGGGGATGAGCCAGCGCAGCCAGCGCCGTCGCCTCATGGGAGCGGCGGAGCGGTCGATGCGCAGGGCGCTCAATGCCGTCTGTGACGGTGCGTCGGTCACGGCTCCTCCCGGCCAGGACCCCGGGCCTTCGAAGGTGAGGGTAGGGCGGTGGGACGCGAGGTGCCACGAGCGGGGCGCCGCTCGCCGCCGCGCCCCCGCTACCGCGCGGCCCTCGAAGGCCGCGCCTCCATGTGGTGGCCGCGTCGGACCCATGGCATAGGCTGCGCCCCAACAAGGAGCAGACCATGTCGTACATGCTGGTGGTGAGGCAGACCATGGGGGGGAAATCCCAGACGGCGGAAGAGAAGCGCGTCTCGGAGGACCGGATGAAGCGGATGTTGGGCTTCGGGGCGATGCTCCAGGAGCGCGGCATCCTCATGGCGGCGGACTCCTTGCGTTCGGATGAAGAGGGCATCCGGGTGGAGCGGCGCGAAGGGAAACTGAGCTTCAAGGACGGGCCGTTCACGGAGTCCAAGGAGATCATCGGCGGCTTCTTCCTCATCGACGTGAAGACGCGCGAGGAGGCGGTGGAACTGGCCACGCAGTGCCCCGCCGCGGAGTGGTCCACCGTCGAAGTGCGTCAGACCGGTCCCTGCTACGACCCGTAGGGTGCTCCGTCCACCACACCGTGGATGTCCACAGAACCGGCTCGCACCCGTGCCCCCTGACCGACTAGCGGTTCCAGCGTGAGCGCGAGGCGCAGCAGCGGCGGGCCAACGCGGCGCTGGAGGAGCACTCCTCCTCCGCGCTACTTTGGCTTCTTCGCCGACTCCCGCCGCTTCCTGTCCTGGGCGCGGAAGAACTCCGCCTGTTGCTTGCGCGCCTCGGCTTCCTCCTTCGCGCGCTCCTCGGCGTGTTGCATGGCGAAGCCCGTCAGTGACGGAGAGGCCCCCCGCCTGGACAATTGAGCGGCCAACGACAACCAATAATTCGAACTCGGCATGGCCTCACCCCATGAGAGCGCGCGAGCAGCCGTGAAGCAGCGCGCCTCGATTCGATGAAAGCTCATGAGTCGTGGGGCGGCTGGCAAGTCCTGTCCGGACGGGTGCTCGCTCCGTCTCCCTGGCGCGGCAGGGCTCGCGTCGGTATTCCCGCGCGCAGGCGAAGCCACGTGGCGACACTTCGGTCAGCCACGTCAGCCGGGCATATGCCTACGGCTGGCCGGGTGGTTGCTCCTGAGGCGGTTTGCGCATGTCGATGCTCGTGTTCAGCGTTGTCGTTGAAGGGAGTCGAGATGAGTCGTCCAGAGGGGTTTGACAGGCATGTCTACAGGTCACTTCCTGTGGTTGGGGATGCTTTTGACCTTCTGGTAGGGAACTGGCAGTGCTTCTCGGTGGCCTTTGAGCACGCAAGGCATATCGCGGCCACGCACGGTGTTGATGGTGATTTGGGTCTCCTTTTGCTGCATCGGCATCATGAGGTGGGCACCGAGGAGTTCATGCTTGAAACCCCTGATGTGCTGTCGTCAGGGCAAAGGGCGCTCACGACTTCAGTGACCCCCATGAACCGCGCTGCGGCAGTTGAGTTTGTGCCGGCGAGGTGGGCATTGTCGGCGTGCAGTCTGGATGAGCCCTTTGATGCTCCGCTGGAATACTCCTGTGATGCCGGAGCAATTGGGGCATATCGGCGTGTCGCCAGACATCCCGATGTTTTTCGCCATATCGGAGAAATGTTGCGCAAGCTTGGGTTGGATGGAGTTCTCGGGGTCACTACCCTTCCGCGCACATGGCTGCTGGGTGATGGCGTTACTGGCTTCGTTGAGAGAACCGACGTCGAGCGCCAGGCCAGTGTTCTCTGTGCGCGCCAGGACGAGCCATTGGAATCAGGCGAATATATTCCCACGGCTTGGAGCCTGGCGCGGACGTTCATGTCCACCTGCTTGCCGGAGTATAGTTGCTTTGCGTGGTGCATTGGCCGAGGCGAGGGGCGACATGAAACCCCCCATGATAGAAGACAGACCAGCCATCGTTCCGGCGACTGGGCCTGAGAGCCACCACCCTGCTTCCACCATGCGACACCGCACCTGACTCCAGGGTGATTCGCAGGGCCGTGTCCCCCACCCATCCTCCGGGGCCATGGCCACGATCCCGAAAGATGCCCCGGAGGCGGGAACGCCGTACCTGCCCACCCCCCTCCCGGAGGCGCGGGCCTTCGCGTGGGCCGAGCTGCTGACCCCCACCCAGCGGGGCCTCCGGGAGCTGTTCTCCTGGCTGGAGGCCGCCTGCGAGGACGGCGCCAACGCGGCGGGCACCAGCACCGAACACCTCTCCACCAGCCTGCTGGTCTCCGGCGCCCGGGGCTGCGGGAAGACCACGCTCCTGCTCAGCGCCGTGCAGGCGCTGCAGGACTGGAAGCGTTTCGTCGGTGGACCGGGCGGCCCCGAGGTGGCCGCGCTGTCACGGACGCTCGAACGGCTCGAACGGCGCATCCTCTGGTTGGAGCCGCTGGACCTGGAGCCCGTCCCATCCCAGGCCAACCTGCTGGCCACGCTGCTGGTCCGCGTGCGGGCCGCGCTGGACCATCCCCGCCACGCGAAGGGCTCGCGCGGGGAGTCCGGCAGGTGGGCCACCTCCATCCTGGAGGAGGGCGCGGAGGAGACGTGGGGGAAGCTGGATCACCTCATCCGCGACGCGTCGTTCATGTGGGAGGACATCCCGTCCACCACCGATGCCCGCGTGCGCGCGGAGCAGCAGATCCGCGCGTCGGAGATCTACGCCAACTTCCAGCCACGCTTCGCCGACGCCATGGAGGACGTGGCCCGGACGCTGTCCATGCCGCGCTTCGGCGCGTCCGGCGGGGACCAGGTGCTGCTCGTGCTGCCCATCGACAACGTGGACCGCAGCATCGAGCACCTCTACAACATCGTGAAGCTCACGCGCATGGTGGCCAGCCGCCACCTCTGGTTCGTCCTGGCCGCCGGACATCAGGAGTTCCAGCGCTTCATGGAGCGCTCCTTCCAGAGAGAGCTCATCGTCTCCGGACAGGCCGGCATCGGCTCGCACGGCCAGGAGGAGTCGCTCGCCATCGCCCGGCGTCAGGCCGCCACCACGCTGCGCCGCGCGCTGCCTCCCAGCTACCGCATCGCGCTGGATCCGGTGGAGCCCCACGAGGCGTGGCGCTTCCCTCTGGACGGCCAGGGAGAGCCGTTGGGTTCACTCCTGCGGAAGTTGAAGCTGCCGCGCGGCAAGCGGACGGAGTCCCAGGTGCTGGACTCCTTCGCCGACCTCTTCGACCTGGAAGGCCGGCTCACGCCCGACGTGGCGCGCTGCTACCAGGAAGCCCTCCGCACCGACGGCACGGAGGCCCACGAAGCGCAGGCGCACTCGGGCGAGCTGCTCCTCACCCACGCGGGACGGCTCGCCCTCACACTGCCCGCGCGGACCTTGCAGGATCTCTGGCATGCCGTGCGGCGTGAGGTCCTGTGCTCCGCCGCCCCCAGCCCCGGCGCCAGCGCTCCGGAGCAGGGCGAGCCCGCGGTCCGGGTGGCCACGGAGATGCTTCGCAACGCCATCGACGAGAGCGACCTGCCGGCCTGGGCCAGCGAGCAGCTGCACCACCGCATCCTCCGGCAGGACGACCAGGGCCGCGTCTGTCTGGACCTGACGGGCAAGCCCATCCACCGCTCCAAGCGCACCAGCCTCCATGGCGTCCTGCAGGGACCGCCCCGCGCCCGGGGGGGCGACGGGACGGGCGCGCACGCCTGGGTGCTGGGCACGGAGGTGCACCTGCGCCGCTTCCACGACGTGGTGCTGGTGCTGGAGGATCCGGAGGGCACCGGCCGCGAGGCGCCCCTGCCCGCGAACGTCGCCGGCTGGTTCATGGTCCTGCACGACGTGCTGATGCTCTTTGAGCGCCCCCGCGTGCTGAGCGCGGACGTGACGCCCCTGGAGATGAGCCCGGAGATGGTCGTGACCATGCACGAGCTCTGGGTGGATCACGCGCATGGAGAGCCGTTCATCCAGGCCGGCTTCTGGTGGACGCCTCCCTCCTGGAACACCTTCATCGAGTTCGCCGTCCTCACCGCGCAGTGGCGCGCGTTCCTCGTGCGGATCTCCAAGGCGTTCCTCACCGCGAGCGACGGAAGGGATGCCGCATCACGCGCCCGCTTCATCCAGGCCGCGTGGGTGGAGAACATCTGCTCCGTGGCCGGGCTGGCGCTGGGCCGGTGGGACTGGGGAGACACCCAGCGGGGCGCTGTGTCCGCGCTGCGGAGCCCACGGCTGGACGCCGCGCTGGAGCCCTATGAGCAGCGGGTGCGCGATGGGGTGGCGGAGCTCGTCACGCGGATCCGCGAGCAAAGCGCGGGGTATGACCGGCTCTGGACGGCGCAGGTCTGGCTGCGCACCACGCTGCCCCTCCAGGTGCTGCCGGAGCTCGCGCTCGCTCCTGATGCGCGAGGCCTGCTGTGCCAGCCACCGGGACAGGCCCGCGCGGAGGGAGGTTGGGACACCCTGATGAAGGACTGGCGCACCCAGGTGTCCCGGCTGGTCGCCTTCCGGCACCAGCGGGTGCGCGACGCGGTGAGCCGCTCCAGCGCGGCCGAGTCGCTTCGTCAGGGGCCCGGCGCGGGCCGCGAGCGCGCGTCGGACACCTACTACGACTGGCTCGACGCCGTGGTGGATGACTGGTTCGCGGTCGTGGACCACGACGGTGATCCGCTGGAGGCGGTGGTGCTGGGCATACCGCCCCGCAGGGACTCCCCGTCCACCGAAGAGCGCACGTGAGCCGCGAGGGCCCGACTCCACCACCGGGCAACCTGGCCCCGCGCCGCGTCCCGGAGGCCTACGTGCGCGCGGAGGTGGCCTGCTTCCCGCTGACGAGCCTGGGGGCCTTCCGCTCGGCGGTGACGGAGCTGGTGCCGTCGCTGGACGCGGAGGCCGGCGGACCCACGCGGGAGCTCTGGCGCGACTGCGAGAAGACCCTGTCGGAGCACGCCAGCGGCTGGTCGTTGGACCGGATCATCGCCGTGCGCGACGCGTTCTGGTTTCCCTCGCGGGGGCACATCCGCAACCGGCGGGCTCCGCGCCAGGGCGTGTCGATGCTCCACTACCTGCGGCACCTGGCGGACACCCACCTGGAGCGCCGGCCCGGCGTCACCGCCATCTTCCAGGGCACGGGCGCGGAGGCGGTGGAGGCGTTGACGCACTACCGCTGGCTCACCTTCGCGATGCCGGAGGACCTGTTGCTCGCGGCCGTGCCGGTGGAACCTCCTCCCACGCGGGTGGACATCGAACCGCCCCTGCTGGTGCGCCACCTGCTGGACCGCGGCGTGGCGGAGGTCCACCACCACGTCGGCGCGGGCATGGACTTCCCGCTCCTGTGGGCGTCGCTGCTGTCCGCCGTGGGCGACCCGGGGCTGGATCCGCGCATGCTGGCGGGGCCGGGGCTGCCCTTCGATGACGCGGAGGTGATGCTGCGCTGGCTGATCGCGGCCGGGGTGACCCGCTGCGTCCTCGCGGAGGTACTCCTGCGCCGCGAGACACCTCCGCTCCTGGAGTTCGTGCAGGGCCTGTCGGAGTCCCAGGCGTGGGTGCCGCAGCGGCGGCGCGTGCTCTCCCGGACGCTGGAGGCGCTCTCCCGGGGACGCCGGGCGATCCTCCCCGCGCTGGACGAGCTGCGCGGCCTCTACGAGGACCTGCATCCGCTGGCCGCCGGCAACGTGTCCGATCCTCCCGGCACGCTCGACGAGGTGTGGCGGCGGTGCGACCCCATCGCGTCGCGGCTCCGGCTGAGCACCCCCAATGGAGGGGAGCGCTGGCTGGTGCGCGCGGGCCTCAAGCACCTGGCGAGCCTGGAGCACGCGGGCCTCCACGACGTGCACTTCGACCGCCTCTTCTGGCAGGTCCAGCGCGTGCGGTGCCTCAGCTACCGCGCCTACGTGCAGCGCCCCCTGACCGCGGGGCTCCAGTGGTTCATCCGCTTCTATGGGCGGCCGGGCTTGATGAAGCGCCCCCTGCGCGCCGTGCGCGCGGAGGTGTCCTACTCCGTGGCCGGAGGGGAACAACCCATCGCCGCGCTGGAGGTCCGCACGAGCCTGGCGAATGATCCCGTGAACATCGCCGAGGAGCTGGCCTCCCTCACGCGGTCGTGGCGGGGCGTGCTGGGCCGCACGGGGGAGCGCTCCGTCGGAGGCCGCCCGCCGGAGTTCGGCGTGGTGATGCACCTGATCAAGGCGCGGGATCCGGCGCGGCACTGGACGCAGGGCCAGCCGCCCGCGCACGGCATGGGGACGTACGCGGAGCCGGTGCCCGAGGGACGGGTGCGGCTGGGCGGCCGGTTCTCCGACTACTTCGCCGCGCAGTCGGTGCAGGTGGAGGCGCTGGTGGACCTGCTGCGAGCGGTGCCGCTGTCGCTCTGGCTGGTGCGGGGACTGGACGTGGCGTCGGACGAGCTGAGCGTGCCCACGTGGGTGCTGGCGCCGCTGTACCGCTACGTGCGGTGGGGCGCCGCGCGCGCCGCGACGAAGCGGGAGTCGCGGAACGCGCCGCCGCTCCGGCTGACGTCGCACGTGGGCGAGGACTTCCGGCACCTCATGGAGGGCCTGCGCCGCATCTACGAGAGCGTGCACTACCTGCTGGACCGCACGGGAGGACGGCTGGGACACGCCACCGCGCTGGGCGTGGAACCCGGCATGTGGGCGGAGTCCGTGGGCGCGGTGATGATGCCCGCCGAGGACCGGCTGTGGGACCTGGTCTTCGAGTGGCGGCTGTACGGCGACTACCGGCTGCCGCCAGCGCTGGCCGCGGAGGCGCCACCCGGACGGACGCAGCGGGTGGAGAACCAGCTGCGCGAGCTGTCCGAGTCCGTCTTCGGAGACTGCGTCGCGCCACACGTGCTGGCCGAAGCGCACCACGTGCTGCACAACCTCTGGTGCCCACCGCTGGCGCGCGAGGAGGGCGGTGTGGGGCTGGATGCCTTCAGCCGAACCTTCCACCGGCTGAACTGGAGCCGGGTCCTCAACGCCGAGCACGTCCGCGGCCTCCTCGTGGCGTACCGGGAGGACGAGCGCGTGTTCAAGCGCGGGCAGCAGCTGGTGGACATCCCCCTGGATGCGTCGGAGGTGGGCGCGCTGCGGTCGGTCCAGGACGCGATGCGCCGGTACGTGGGCGCGCGCGGGACGGTGGTGGAGGTGAACCCGTCCAGCAACCTGCTCATCGGCAACCTGCTGGATTTGCGCAACCATCCCATCCTGCGGCTCAATCCACCGCGCGCGGAAGAGGACGCGCCGCCGCCGGTGCCCATCGCCGTGGGCGCGGACGACCCCGTCACGTTCTCCACCTTCCTCCTGCGCGAATACTCCCTGCTGCACGAGGCGGCGCGCAGCGCGGGCTATTCCGAGCGGGTGGTGCACGAGTGGCTGTCCACCATCCGCCAGACGAGCATGGACGCGCGCTTCACCGCCCCGTGGCGGCCCAATGCCTTGCACATGGCGGACGCGCTGCTGGACGCGCTGGCCCGCTTCACCCGGCGGGCCGTGCGCCACCCCGAGGCCCCGGCGCCGGGGCCGTAGGACTGGACGGAGGCAGCACCTTCTCCGACTGGCCCAGGAGCCTGCCCAGCACCCTGTCCATGATGGAGCTCAGGAGCTTGTCCGCGGACCAGCCCGCGACCACCGCCAGCGCCATCAGCGTGAAGAACACGGCCTGGTTGTCGCTCACGACGATGTGGAGGATGGCCGCGCTGGTGTCCCCGGACATGCTCCCGGCCCGCGTGTCCACCGACAGCAGCATGCGGGACTGCTCCAGGAAGAGGAGCATCAGCGCCGCGAACGCGCCGATGACGGGCTTCACCAGCAGGTGGTAGGCGAAGAAGCGGCCCGTCGCCCCCGTGGCGACGACGAAGCGCTCCTTCGACAGCATGTTGGAGACGATGGCCCCCGACGCGCCCGCGAAGCCCACCAGCACCAGCCCCCAGGGCACCAGGTCCCGGGGCCAGGTCTGGATCATCGCGGGGGAGAGAATCAGGAAGGCGAGGACGAAGACCGCCAGCAACAGCAGCGTGCTGAAGACCTGCAGCGAGACGTTGATGGAGAGCTGCCAGAACGTCTTGTCCACCTGCTGGTTGACGCTGTCGAGCGCCCCGCGGAGCACGCTGCGGCAGTAGCGGGAGGAGTCCGTGTCGAGGGGCGGTGGGGCGGCGGCTCCGCTCCCGGGCTCGTCCACGCGGGCAAGCCGGCGCACGCACCGGGGCAGGGGGCCGCTCGCCTTGTCCGCGCCAAGCCAGAGCCCGGCCCGCGCGGCGTCCGTCACCCGGCGCTCGAACTGCTGTTGGATCTCCAGCGCCCGGGGCACCAGCATGGACGCGGGCATCACGAGCAGGAGCAGCCCGTCCACCTCGTGGATGAGCTCCCAGAAGGAGAAGGACCAGCGCCCGGTGGGCTTGTCCAGGCACCACCGCGCGGCGTCCAGCTTCTCCTGGCACTGCTTCAGGATGGCTTCGTCCTCGGCGGTGAGGCCTTCGCGGATCCGGCACAGCGCGAGGAGCGAGGCGTTGCTCTCCACCCTGTTCCAGAGCAGCTGGGTGGCCGAGCCAAACCCCCGCCGCCGCCGCCGGAAGCCCACGCGCTTCAGCAGCTCCGGCAGCGGAGCGTCGGGGAGCGTGTCGATGGCCGCCATGAGGGACACATGACCACGGTGCGAGCACCTGACAACCCACCCGGGCCGCGCAGTGCGTCAATGTCATGCGTCACCGCGCTTAGACAGCAAGATTTGATTAGCCGGAACAGGTGCTGATACGCCCGCTGCACCTCCACCCGGAAAGGTGCATCGCATGTCGCGTCGCTCCCGAATTGTCTCAAGATTCCTGTACTCACCGCTGCTGGCGGCCACCTCGCTCGCGCTGGCCTGTGGGCCCGTTGAAGACGCGCCGCCCATGCCCGCTGATGAACCCGCCCAGGTGGCCCAGCCGCTCGCGGTGAGCGGCTTCGCGGAGATGCACCACCACATGTTCGCGGAAGAAGCCTTCGGCGGCGGGTGGTTTCACGGCAGCCACACCGGCACGCTCACGAGCTGTGACGGCGGCATGCCGGAGAGCGACCACGCGCGCGTCCGCATGGACCTGCGCGACATGCTCAACATCTGTCCCAACTCCGGCAGCGTGAACCTGGGCGGCATCCCCATCCTGTCCGACGTCTTCGGCGTGGGCGGCGCGGTGGCGTCGGAGGTGATTGGCCAGGTGGAGGGCACGGAGGGCGACACCGGCCTGCACCTGGGCCGCATGGAGACGCCCACGCAGTGGCCGCGCTGGGACACCATCGCGCATCAGCAGGCGTGGGAGGGCTCGCTGAACAAGGCCCGCCAGGGCGGCATGTCCCTGGTCATGGTGTCGCTGGTCAGCAACGAGTTCCTCTGCAAGGCGCTGCCGTACCAGAACCTCAAGCGGCCCTGTGACGAGATGATGGACGTGGACGTCCAGCTCCAGATGGCCCGCGACTTCGACGCGCGCACGGACTGGGCGGAGATCGCCCTGTCGCCCGCGCATGCCCGGCAGATCATCTCGCAGGGCAAGCTCGCGATGGTGCTCTCCATCGAGTCCAGCAAGCTCTTCGGCACCAAGGACTGGCGCGCGGAGCTGAACCGTGTCTACTCGCTGGGCGTGCGCTCGTTGCAGCCGGTGCACCAGCTGGACAACCGCTTTGGTGGCGCGGCCCCGCACAACGCCATCTTCCAGGTGGCCCAGTTCCTGGAGAACTGTCACATCGACACGGACTGCGGCCTCACCGGCAACGGCTTCACGCTCGGCTTCGACGTGGACGCCAACTGCAAGAACACCAAGGGCCTCACCGCGGACGGCAAGGCGCTGGTCCAGGAGATGATGAACAAGGGCATGCTCATCGACATGGCCCACATGTCCGAGAAGAGCGTCCAGGACGCGTATGCCCTGTCCCAGGGGCGGACGTACTACCCGCTGTTCATCTCCCACGGCCACTTCCGCGAGGTGATGAACCCGGACCTCGCCGCCAACGAGAAGACGACGCCGTCGTGGGTGGTCCGCTACGTGCGCCAGACGGGCGGCATGTTCGGCCTGCGCACCGCGCATGACGAGACGCGCGCGTACACGCGCACCACCGTGGCCAACACCTGCCAGGGCTCCACGCGCTCGCTCGCGCAGGCGTACGAGTTCGGCCGCCAGGGCCTCAAGGTCAACATGGGCTTCGGCGCGGACCTGAACGGCTTCATCCAGCAGACGCGCCCGCGCTTCGGTGACTTCGGCGCGTGCTCGGCGGGCTTCCGCGCGGAGGCCGACGCGCAGGAGGAGCAGCAGCGCACCTCCGGCCCGCCGCCGCTGGGCACCGACTTCGACGTGTACGGCCTGGCCCACGTGGGCCTGCTGCCGGACGTGGTGAAGGACCTGAAGCAGCTGGGCGTCAACACCACGGGCCTGGAGGGCTCCTCGGAGAACTTCATCCGGATGTGGGAGCGCGCCAACAGCACCCGCGCCGGCATGGCGGACGCGGCCAATGACATCGACACGGGCGGCGTCGCGGCCTACGTCCCCAAGGCCACCCGCGAGGCGGCGTTCCCGAAGATCTGCGGCAAGGCCTACGCCCCCAGCACCAAGCTGGTGTCGGAGACGTGCCGCTTCGACGCGGAGTGCAAGTCCAGCCTGTGCAGCGCCCTGGACGACTGCGGTGACATCCCGGGCGTCTGCACCTGCTCCTCGGACTCGCACTGCGCCTCGAACCAGTTCTGCGGCTGGGGCACCAACGACGGCAAGTGTGTGAACAAGCGGCCCAAGGGCTCGCTCTGTTCTTCCGGCCGTGAGTGCCAGTCCGGCAAGTGCTCCTGGCTGATGTGCACCTGAGCCGCCCGCAATGAAACGGCCCCCGGGAACCAACGGATCCCGGGGGCCGATTGCTTCAAGAGGCCAGGCCGACTAGCGCAGCTGCAGGAACGAGAAGGACAGGCCCTGGTGCGTGGCCACCAGGTTGCCGCTCAGGTCCGTCAGCTCGCGGTAGTTCGTGGTGCCGCTGTTGTTGGTGAACTCGCTGAACACCGTGCGGCCGTTCATCTCGTACAGGAACGAGCTGCCCGTGCTGGCCGGCAGCGTGTCCACCAGCGTCGCGTTGGTGCCGGCGGCCGGGTCGAACTTCCACCACTTCCAGGCCACGGCGCTCGCCAGGGTGCGGGCGACCGTGTCCGCCTGGACCGGGTACAGCGTCTCGTCCAGCACGCGCAGGTAGCCCGTGCCGTTGGGGCCGGCGAGCAGCGAGCCCGTGGCGCCGCCGTTCGTCAACGCGCTCAGCTCCTTGAAGAAGTCCAGGTCGTACTTGTTCGTCGCCGGGTCGAACTTCAGGAGGCAGGGGGTGGGCACGGTGGGGTTGGTGCCGGACACGCGCTTCTCCGCGGCGCCGTACGCCTCCGTCGCCAGGTACACCTTGCCGTCGGTGCCCACGATGCCGTCACGCACGTAGCCGCAGCGGTCGTCGCGCACCACCACCGCGCTGTCGGTCGCGGTGTCCACCACGATGATGCCCGCCTGCTTCGTGACGGCGGCGCCCGCGCGCCAGCCCAGCGGGATCAGCACCTTGGTGCCCACGCGCAGCGGGTTGGAGGCGAAGGTCGTCGTGCTCCCGCTGAGGGTCATGTCCGGCAGCGAGATGCTGTTCGTCAGCGTCATGTCCTTCGGGTTCCAGACGATGACCTGCGAGTTGCGGCCGTCGAAGTAATAGGCCTTGGTCTCGGAGACGTACTGGAACTGGTTCTGGTACTCGCCGATGGTGGTGACGCCCTTGCCCGCGAAGCTGACCTCGCCGGCCTTCTCCAGCGTGTTGTTGGCCGTCAGGTTGTAGCGGGTGACGGTGCCGTTGGCGCTGCTGGACACGAAGATGGAGCCGGACTTGGAGATGCCGGAGCCCAGCGCGCGGCCGTTGATCTGCGTGGCGTTGGTCAGCGACAGCGGCGTGGCCGGATCCAGCGTCTCCGTCAGGACGATGTAGCTCGTGGACACGCTGTCCACGTTCACCTGCGCGACGAACGCGTACATCGGCGGCGGCGTCCCAGCGTCCGTCCCCGCGTCGGTGTCCGTGCCCGCATCGGTGCCCGCGTCGACGGACGTGCCGGAGTCCGGCGTGTTGTTGTCGTCGTCGTCGCTACAGGCCGCCGCGGTGAAGGCGAGGGCGAGCGTCACCAGCAGGCGCGCGGAGGTACGGAAGAAGGGTGAAGGCTTCAAGGGACTTCCCTTTCAGTGGGGTGTGGGAGGTGCTGCGAAGGACGGGAAGAGCGCGGCGCTCAGCGCTCCAGCGTGAACTTGGCGGCGATGATCCGCCCGGGGCGCTGGACCCCGTAGAAGTCGAAGGTCCGGGCGTTGGTGACGTTCTGGAAGTCCAGCGTCCAGCTCAGCCGCGTCGTCATGTCGCGGATGACGTACGTGAGCGCCAGCGAGTGCGTGAGCTGGGAGTCGACGCGCAGCTTCGACTCGTCGCTGCCCAGCTCCTCCCAGGAGAGGAGGAAGTCGTCCACGTAGCGCGTGCGCCAGGTGACGAGCAGCTCGTCCTGGAAGCGGAGCAGGTCGGTCACCCGCGCCTGCGCGCTGCCGTTGGCCGTCAGGTAGGGACGGTTGGGGATGCGCTGTCCCTCGAACTCCGCGTAGGTGCCTTCGGAGGAGGTGTTGCGCAGGTCCTGGTACGTGGCGTTGCCGTCCAGGCTCAGGTAGCGGCCCGGCGACGTCCAGCCCACGCCGCCCAGCGCGCCCAGCGAGCGGGACGCGAAGACGTTCTGGTAGGTGAAGTAGCTGCCGTTGCCGATGAGGACGATGAGCTGATCCGCCAGGCGGGCGAAGCCGCCCACGTTGGCGCGGAAGCTGCCGGCGCGGCCGGGCTCGGACGCGTAGCTCAGGCCCAGGTTGAAGTTGTGGCTGGTCTCCGGCTGGAGCTCCAGGTTGTCGTCGACGAGCAGCCCGTCGCCGAAGATTTCATCCGGGCGGGGCAGCCGCGTCGCCCACTCGTAGGACGCCTTGGCGGTGAGGTCGGGGGTGATGCGGAAGCGCAGGCTGTCGCCCACGCCCAGCTCGTGCGCGGTGCGGCCCACGTCCATGAACTCCGCGCTGGCCAGCAGCTTCTCCGCCCGCACGTCCTGGAGGTAGTCCTTCCCGAAGGCGATGTTCTGCAGCCGTCCGTCGAAGGCGTCGAACTGGTACTCCAGGCCCGTCACCAGCGAGGTCACGCCCCGGTCCCCGTTGAGCGGATCCGGCTGGTTGTTCGCCTGGAGCCGGCGGTCCTCGCCCGTGCGCGCCACGTAGGTGGGAGCAAGCGCGAGCCGCAGGGTGTGCGCCCCGTTGGGAACGGGCGTCCAGGCCGCCTGGAGGCGCGCGAAGGCGACGTGCTGGTTGACGTAGCGCTCCGCGCCGCCTTCGGTGATCTCTCCCGGCTGGGGCAGGGTGAGGAAGCAGCGGCCGTACCAGTCGTAGGCGCACGTGCCGATGTCCAGGAACCGGGCGCGGCGGAACGTGTACCCGCCCACGGCGTCCACGGTGAGGCCCGGCTCGTAGCTCTGTGCGAAGCGCAGCGTGGCGCCCGCGGAGCCCTCGGCGGTGGTCACCTCGCCGTAGGGGGACTCCATGTTGACGTCGTTCTGGATGTCCCGGCCGGCCGCGTTGATGAAGCCGCGCAGCAGCAGGCGCCGGGCCCAGGGCTTGTCCACGAAACCCGCTTCCAGGCTCGCCCCGCCCGCGCGGTAGCCGTCGTGGAAGCGGCGCACCTCCACCGGCGCGAGCTTGCCCAGGTCGTTGGGCACCTCCACGTTGACGGGGTAGTTGTTGCGCGCGTCGTCGTAGAAGCCGTGCACGCGCACCAGCAGGCCCGTGGACTCCTGGAGGTGGCGGGCGCTCGCGGTGAAGCGGTGCGTGTCGAAGGAGGCCAGCTCGTAGGAACCCGACACGGCCGAGCCGCGCACGTCCTGGTCGGTGACGAGCTCCACCGCGCCGCCCAGCACGTCCGCGCCGAAGCGGATGGGCACCACGCCGGTGTAGACCTCCAGCTGCTGCACCAGGTTCACCGGCACGTTCGCCAGGCCCGGGCCGTAGCCCGCGAACTCCAGCGGGACGCCGTCGATGAAGAAGCGCACCTGATCATCCGACAGGCCCGCGATGGAGATGCGCGCGGTGCTGCCCAGGCCGCCCGTGCGGCGCACGTCGACGCCCTCGGTGCGCGACAGCGTGGTGCCCAGGTCGGCGGACTCCATGCTGGCCTGCTCCAGCTCGATGACCTGCACGGCCTCCGCGGACTTGCGGCGCCGCTCGGCGCGCGTCTCGCCCACGGCGGTGACCTCGACGTCCTCCTGGTACTCCGTCGGGGCCTCGTCCTGGGACGCCGCGGCCTTCGGTGCGCTCGACAGCGCGGGGGGGGGCGTGGCGGCCACGGCTCTGGAGCGGCCGGGGAGCTGGAAGACGTAGGTGTACGTGACGCGCGCGGGGGCTGGGGCGCCGTTGCGCTTCGCGGGCGTGAAGCGGAACTGGAGCGCGGCGGTGCGAGCGGCCTCGTCGAAGCCGTGGCCCACGGGCTCCATCACCTCCGCCTGGGTCACCACGCCCTGCGTGTCCACGCGCAGCCGCAGGCGGACGTTCGCCTCCAGTTGTGCGCGCTCCGCCTCCTCGGGGTAGGCGGCCTCCGCGGTGTGGATCAGCTTCGGCAGCTCGATGACGGGCTCGGCCGGCGCGGGGGCAGGGGCCTCCGCTGCGGGAGGCGTCGCTTCCGTGCCCTCCGTCTGCGCCGTGCCCGCGTGAGCGAGGCCGCCGATGCAGACAGAGGACAGCAGGGCCACGCCCGCCCGGGACCGCCACCACCGCTTCGCCTCGATTGCGATTATGAAAATGGTTCTCATTTTCAACGGCGCGACGTTTAGCCGCTCGATATCCGGGCTGTCAAGGCTGCAGGGCAAGTCAGGCCGCGCGGTCCTGCGGGGTGCGCACGGTGGTGTGCAGGCCGTCCGCGACGCGGAACGCGAGCTGGAGCGCCTGATCCGCGTTGAGGCGGGGATCGCAGTGCGTGTGGTAGCGGTCGGAGAGGTCGTCCTCGGACACGTCGAGCGGGCCGCCCAGGCACTCGGTGACGTCCTGGCCGGTCATCTCCAGGTGGAGGCCTCCGGGGTGGACGCCCTCGGCGGCGGCGACCTGGAGGAAGCCCATCACCTCCGCGAGGATCCGCTCCAGCGAGCGCGTCTTGTAGCCGTTGCTGGCCTTGTGCGTGTTGCCGTGCATCGGGTCGATGGACCACACCACGGGGCTGCCGTGGCGCCGGGTGGCGGCCATCAGGCGGGGCAGGCGCGCGGCGACCTGATCCGAACCGAAGCGGCCGATGAGCGTGAGCTTCCCCGGGATGCCCTGGGGGTTGAGCGTGTCGATGAGGCGCACCAGGTCGTCCGGCTCCATCGTGGGACCGCACTTGAGCCCGATGGGGTTCTGGATGCCGCGCATGAACTCCACGTGGCCGCCGTCCAGTTGGCGGGTGCGCTCGCCAATCCAGAGCATGTGCGCGGACGTGTCGTACCAGCCGCCCGTCGTCTCGTCGGCGCGGGTCATGGCCTGCTCGACGTTGAGGAGGAGGGCTTCGTGGCTGGTGAAGAAGTCCACGGGACGCACGGCGCCTTCGGCCTCCGGGCGGTGGCCCAGCAGCCGGGTCAGGTCCGTGTAGCCCTCGCGCGCGAAGGCCCGCACCAGTTGCAGCGTCTCCGCGGACTGGTGGTACGCGCGCAGCAGGCGCTGGGGATCCGGCGTGCGCTCGCGCGCGTCGAAGTCCATGCCGTTGATGATGTCGCCGCGGTAGCTGGGCAGGGTGACGCCGTTGACGGTCTCCGTGGCGTTGGAGCGCGGCTTGGCGAACTGGCCCGCGATGCGGCCCACCTTCACCACCGGGCAGCCGCCCGCGAACGTGAGCACGCCCGCCATCTGGAGCAGGAGCTGGAAGGTGCCGCGTATATTTTTCGCGGAGAACTCCTTGAAGCTCTCCGCGCAGTCGCCGCCCTGGAGCAGGAAGGCCTTGCCCTCGGCGACCTGGCCCAGGGCTTCGCGCAGGCGGCGGGTCTCCTCGGCGTGCACCAGGGGCGGCAGCCGCGCCAGCTCCGCCTCCACGCGCGCGAGGGCGGTGGGGTCGGGGTAGTCGTCGGGGATGTAGCGGACCGGCTTCGCGCGCCAGGAGGAGGGGGACCAGGGGGAGTTCGTCACGGGAGCGCCGTCACTTTCGGGGGCAGGATTCCCTGCGCGACGCAGGAGTCGAGGTAGCGGTGGAGGAGCTGGCGGTCGGTGCGAGGGCAGCGGACGCCGGTGCCCTCCAGCGCGGCCAGCAGCCGTTCGCAGCGGATGGGGCCCAGGCCGAAGGCCGGCGTGGAGTCCCCGCTGCGCAGGTCGAAGAACGCGAGCGTGGCGTCGTGGCCGCCAGCGCCCTTCGCGACGCGGTCGCGCCACTCCGGCACGGGGCACAGGTCCAGCGGGTAGCCGTAGTCGCGCACCCAGCCGAACAGCTCCGGCAGGCGGACCTCCGCCGCGGGCGTCACGTTGAACACCGCGCCCGGATGCGACGCGCGAGCCAACTGGACGATGGCGCTGGCGACGAAGTCCACCGGCGTCCACACCTCGCCCACGTCCAGGAGGGGCAGGGCGCGGACCGGCAGTCCGGCGAGCACGATGCGCCAGACCAGGTCCTGCGTGTTGACGAGCGCGGTGTCGGGCGCGCCCACGACGCGGCCCAGGCGGTACACCGTCGCGGGCAGGCCGCGCTCGGACGCCTGTTGCACCAGCCGCTCCGCGATCCACTTGCTCTGCTGGTAGCCGTCCCGCAGGCCGGGGTGCGCGGGGACGAAGGCCTCCGGCACGTCCGGGGACAGGTTCGCCTGGGGCGCGACGGCGAGCGTGGACACGTAGTGGAAGGGCTTGGGGCGGACGGCGGCGGCCAGCTTCAGCAGCTCGCGCGTGCCGCGCACGTTGACGCCCTGGAGGCTGCCGTACTCGCGCACCACGCTGACCACGGCGGCGTTGTGGATGACGGCGTCACACTCGGCGGCAAGGCCGTGGAAGCGCGTGGCATCCAGGCCCAGCAGGGGCTGGGAGAGGTCCGCCGGCAGCGCGAGCACCCGGGACTCGATGCCCGCTGTGGGCAGCTTCTGGCCGGACAGCGCTGAGCGCAGCCGCTCCATGCCCTGCGCTTCGTCCTTCGCGCGAACGGGGCAGATGACGCGCGCGTCCGTGCGGGTCAGGAGCTGGTGGAGCAGGTGCGCGCCGACGAAGCCGGTGGCGCCCGTGAGGAGGACCTGGCGGAAGCCCTGTCCCCGGTGAGGCAGCTCGCGAGCCCAGGCCTCGGCGGTGGTGGAGGGGACGACGTCCTCGCCCAGCTCCGCGTCCGCGAGCATCGCGGGCGTGAGGCCGCCGGACTCCGCGCCGCCCGTGCTTTCGCCCTGGAGCGCCTGCGCGAGGCCGGACACGGTGGGGTGCTTGAAGACGGTGGCCACGGGGACTTCGCGGCCCACGGCGATGCCCAGCCGGTTGGCCACCTGGATGCTTTGGAGGGACTGGCCGCCCAGTTCGAAGAAGTCGTCCTGGAGCGACGTGGCGGCGCGGCCCAGCACCTGCTCCCAGACCTCCATCACGGTGCGCTCCATGGGCGTCGCGGAGGCGAGCAGCGCGGCGCTCTCATCCGGCGGCATCGCGTTCTTGAGGGCGTTGCGGTCGATCTTCCCGGTGCTGGTGCGAGGCAGCCGCGACGCGAAGGCGAAGGCCCCGGGAACCATGGGAGCAGGGAGCGCCGCGAGCAGGTGCTTGCGCAGCTCCGCGGGCGAGGGCTCGGGAGAGGACACCAGGTGAGCGCACAGCCGGCGCGACCCGCCCGGCAGCACCTGTCCGACGACGGCGGCCTCACGGACACCGGGATACTTCAGCAACACGGTTTCGACTTCGCCCGGGTCGATGCGGTGGCCGCTGATCTTGAACTCGTCGTCCACACGGCCCACGAACACGAGCTGACCGTCGTCGCGCACTCGCACCTTGTCGCCGGTGCGGTAGGCGCGGGGCGTTCCCTCCACCGCGTCCAGCCGGGTGAAGCGGGCGGCATCCAGCTCCGGGCGGCCCAGGTAGCCGCGAGCAAGCGCGCCACCCATCAGACACAGCTCGCCCTCCTTGCCGGGGGAGGCCAGGCGCCCCTGGGGCGTGATGACGGCCGCGACGACCCCGGGCAGAGGCCGGCCGATGGGGACCTCGTCACCGGACGGCAGGGCATCCGGTCCCGCGAGCGCGGCGACGGTGGCGACGACGGTGGCCTCGGTGGGACCGTAGGTGTTGAGCAGGCGGACGCGGTCGCCCGCGATGTCCCGCCACCGGGCGATGCGCTCCGGAAGCGCGGCTTCACCACCGATGATGACGGTGCGGAGGGAGTCGGGCAGCCGGGCGGCTCCGGTGGACAGGCTGTAGGCCAGCTCGTGCCAGAAGGCAGTGGGCAGGTCGAGCAGGGTGATCCCCGCTTCCGCGCACGCCTCCATGAGGCGAGGCACGGACTGGAGCATCTCATCTGTGCGAAGCACCAGCCGCGCGCCCGCGCACAGCGTGACGAAGATCTCCTCCACGCTGGCATCGAAGTGGAGCGGGGCGAACTGAAGCACCCGGTCCTCGGGACCGACGCTGTAACGCTGCGTCGCACTCGCGACGAAGTGGGCCAGTGCCCCGTGCGTGATCTGCACGCCATTGGGCTGACCGGTGGAGCCCGACGTGTAGATGACGTAAGCGAGCCGGGCCTCCGCGATCGACGCGAGCTCAGCATCGCGCGTGTCCATCCGCTGGGCATTCTCGGGCGCAACGCCGGTGGGGCTGGAACCGTTGTGCTGCTCCAGTCGCTGCACGACAAGGATGCCGCGCGCGGTCGGATCCGCGTCGGGCGAGGGGCGCTGGGACACCACCATCACGGTGGGTTTTGCGTCCTGGAGGATGGCCGTGTTGCGCGTGGCGGGGCCGGCCGGGTCGATGGGCAGGTAGCCTGCTCCCGCGAACAGGATGCCCAGGCTGGACATGATGGCGTCGATGCCTCGGGGCACCTTCACCGCAACCGTCGTGTCGGGCCTCACGCCCGCTTCCACCAGCCGCGACGCCAGCGCCCGCGACTCCGTCACCAGCTCACGGTAGGTCATCCGCCAGCGGCCGTGCTCCAGCGCGATCGCGTCCGGCCGGATCTCGGCCTGGGCCTTCAGCAGCTCCAGCACGGGGCGCACCGGCGGCACCGGCCCACCGTCCAGCACGGAGCCCACCGTGCCCGACGCGGAGCGACGCACCGGCTGCTCCGGTTGGGCGAGCATCGACTCCAGCAGTTGGAGGAACCCTCGCTGGTGCTCCTGGAGCGCGGCCTCCGTGTAGCAAGCCGGGTTCGCGTCCAGGTCCACTCGCAGGCCCGTTCCACCCGAGCGCGCATGGAAGCCGAAAGACAGGTCCTCCACCGGACCCGCGGAGATGTTGTGCGCCGTGCCCGGCACGCCCGCGAAGTCCAGGGCGTAGTCGAACGGCATGATGTTGACGACGGGGCCGAACAGCTTGCGCTGCCCACCCACGAGGCGCAGGTCACGCCGCAACTGCTCATAGCGGTAGCGCAGGTGCGGACGCGCAGCCTTCATCTCCGCCGCCACGTCGCGGGCCAGCGCGTACAGCCCCGCGTCCGGCCGGACCGCGATGCGCAGTGGCACGATGTTCATGGCCATGCACGGCACGCGCAGCGACGCCGAACCCAGCCGGCCCATCACCGGCAGACCCAGGACGGCCTCCGCCGCGCCCGTGCGCTGATGCAGGTAGCTGGCCGTCACCGCCAGCACCAGGTCGGACCAGCTCACGCCCGCCTGCTTCGCGCCCGCCTGCAGCGCCGCCATCAGCTCCGGCCTCAGGTGCTCCGAGCGCCGCAGGAACCGCGACGACATGGGCGCCGCCTCCGCGAGCAGCGGAGGCACCGGCGCGTCTTCAAAGCGCCCCACCCAGAAGTCACGGTCCTTCTGGAGCAGGGGACCGCTCCGGTACGCGACGTCTTCGTCCAGCACGGGCCCCAGCCGGCTGAACCCCGCCGGCGCGGCCTTGCCCGTCACCTCGGCCGTGTACAGCTCCGCCACCCGCCGGGCGAGCAGCGAGAAGCCATAGCCATCCATCGCGATGTGGTGGATGCGCTGGAACCAGAAGGACCGCTCCGGCCCCACCGTGAGCAGCGCCTGCGCGAACAGCGGCCCCGTGGCCAGGTCCACCGTGCGGCCCAGGTCCTTCCACATCCACTCCTGCGCGGCGGCCCAGGAATCCGCCTCACCGCTCAGGTCCACGCGCTGGAGCGTCCAGTCCGTGCCCGCGTCGATGCGCTGGACCGGGCCCTCCGAGCCCGCGACGAAGCGCGAGTGCAACGCGTCCGCGTCCGCCACCGCCTTGCGAAGGGCGGATTCGAAGCGCACCGGATCCACCGCGCCCCGGAACTCGATGCACTCCCCGGCGTTGTAGACGGGGCTGTTCAGGTCGAGCTGTTGCCCCACCCAGATGCCGTGCTGGGCCGCGGTCAGCGGGCGGTGGTCCTGGGATGGGGGAGACATGACGGGGGAACTCCGAGGGGGAAGAGGGGACCGCCCCAAAGGCGGGTCAGGAAGCGCGAGCGCCAGGGGCCATCGCGACGGGCTGCTTCGCGGCGAGCAGCGCGTACCAGTCGGTGAGCGTCGGCTTCTCCGCGAGCTCCACGAAGGACACCTCCGTGCCGCCCTGCCGCCAGCGCTCCACCAGGCTCATCAGGCGGATGGAGTCCATGCCGCGCTCCAGCAGGTTGTCGTCCTCGCCAATCGCCGACGCGGACTCCATCAGCAGCTCCGCCACGTCCGCGCGAAGCTGCTCACGGTCCACGGAAGCGGCCGCCGCCTGCACCGGCATGGCGTCGATGAGCTGCTGCGTGGAGGTGACGAACGCGACCAGTTGCGACGCGTAGTCCAGCGCCATCCGGTGCTTCTCCAGCGAGAAGTCCGCCACGGCGTCCGCGACGAGGAACGGGCGCACCTCGCTCATGGAGCCGTCGCTGGCCGTCTGGAGGCAGCCGATGTGCGCGTAGATGCCGCAGATGATGAGCTGGTCGCGGTTCTGCTCGCGCATCAGGTCCATCAGGCGCGTGTTGCGGAACGCGCTGTAGCGCCACTTGGTGAGGACGGTGTCGCCCTCCGCCGGGGTGAGCGCTTCGATGATCTGCTGCTTCGGGCCGGCGCGGACGCCCGGGCCCCAGAACTCGAGCTGGAGGCCGCGCTGCTCGGGTGTCTGGTCTCCGGGCTGCGCGGAGTAGACGACGGGGATGCCCAGCTTCACCGCGTGCGCGCGCAGGCGCTGGATGTTGGCCACCAGCTCCGTCACCGGGGACTGCCCTTGAGTGAAGGCGTCCACGAAGTAGCGCTGCATGTCGTGGATGAGCAGGACGCAGCGCCGGGGCTCCGGCGTCCAGGAGAGCTTGTTCCGGGGCAGGTCCGCCGCGCCGGGCATGGAATAGGGGGCAATGGCAGGCAGTGCCATGGAGGGCTCCTGTGTCAGGGAGAAGGGGTGGAGAGGGACTGGCGCAGGCTGTCGCGCAGCGCCTTCTTGCTGACCTTGCCGACGCCCGTCTGCGGGAAGGCCGCGACGAACTCGATGCGGTCGGGGATCTTGAACGACGCCAGGCCGCGCTGGCGCAGGAAGGCGTTGAGCGCGGAGGGGGCGGGGGCCTCGCCGCGGGGGATGACGACGGCGCAGGTGCGTTCGCCCAGGAACTTGTCCGGGATGGCCACCACCGCGGCGTCGCTCACGGAAGGGTGCGCGAGAAGATGGTTCTCCACCTCCTCCGCCGCGACCTTGTCGCCGCCGCGGTTGATCTGATCCTTCGCGCGGCCCTCCACCACGAGGTCGCCCTCGGGCGTCAGCCGCACCAGGTCGCCCGTGCGGTAGAAGCCGTCGGACGTGAAGGCCTTGGCGTTGTGCGCCTCCGCCTTGTAGTAGCCGCGGATGGTGTACGGCCCGCGCGTGAGCAGGTGCCCCGTCTCACCGGGCGCCACCGGCACGTCGTCGTCGTCCACCACGCGCAGCTCGTCCGCGTCCGACATGGGACGGCCCTGCGTGGTGACGATGCGCGTCTCCGGGTCGTCCAGCCGCGTGTAGTTCACCAGGCCCTCGGCCATGCCGAAGACCTGCTGGAGTCCGCAGCCCAGCGTGGGGCGCACGCGCGCGGCGGCCTCGTCGCTCAGCCGGGCGCCGCCCACCTGGAGGACCTTCAGGCTGGACAGGTCGTGCTTCTTCGCCAACGTCGAGTCCAGCCACACCATGGTCAGCGGCGGCACCAGCGCGGTGACGGTGACGCGCTCGCGCTCGATGAGCGGGAAGGCCACGTCCGGGCTGGGGCTCAGCGCCATGACCGCCGTGCCTCCGGCGTACAAGGTGCCCAGTACGCCGGGCGAGGACATCGGGAAGTTGTGCGCCGCGGGCAGCGCGCACAGGTACACCGTCTCCTGCGTGAACCGGCACACGTCCACGCTGGCGCGCAGGCTGTAGATGTAGTCGTCGTGCGTGCGCGGGATGAGCTTGGGCACGCCGGTGCTGCCACCGGACAACTGGAAGAACGCCACGTCCGACGGCGAAGGTCCCTCCAGCGTCACGGGCTCCGTGGCGACGGACGCGAGCGGCGTATGCGCACCCGCATCCCCCAGCACCAGCACGTGCTTCAGCGTGGGCGTGGCGGCCTTCACCTGCTCCGCGAGCCCCCGGTAGTCGAAGCCGCCGAAGCGGTCCGGGATGACGTAGGCGACGGCCTCCGTGAACGCGCAGAAGTAGCCGATCTCCGACGCGCGGTGCGCCGGCAGCGCGAACACCGGCAGCGCGCCCATGCGGAACAACGCGAAGATGACCTCGTAGAACTCCGGCACGTTGGGCAGCTGCACCACCACGCGGTCGCGCGCGCGGATGCCCAGCGCGTGGAAGCCCGCGGCCAGCCGGTCCACGCGCGCGTCCAGCTCCGCGTACGTCCAGCGGTGCGCGCCGCCCACCAGCGCCACGCGCGACCCGAAGTCCCGAGCGCGGTCGCGCAGGAGCTGACCGAAGGTCTCCCCCCGCCAGTAGCCGGCCTCGCGGTAGCGCCGGGCGAAGTCCTCCGGCCAGGTGGGGCAGCCGGGCAGGTGCTCACGCGAGGTGCTCACGGCTGCACCTCGAGGCCCAGGCCCATGGCCTGGAGCATGGTGCGGAACTTGGCCTCGGTCTCCGCGAGCTCCGCCTCCGGCGTGGAGCCCACGACGATGCCCGCGCCCGCGAACAGCCGCAGGGTGCGCTCGTCCGCCTCCGCGCAGCGGATGGTGACGGCCCACTGCCCGTCGCCGTTCGCGTCGCACCAGCCCACGGTGCCCGTGAAGTAGCCGCGGTGGAACGGCTCGATGCTCCCGATGGCCGCGTGCGCCAGCGCCGTCGGGTGACCGCACACCGCCGGGGTGGGGTGCATGGCCAGCGCCAGCGTCAGCGAGGTGATGGACGGATCCTTCAGCTCACCGGTGATGCGGGTGGACAGGTGCCACATCGTCTGCGTGCTCACGAGCGACGGGCCCCTGGGCACGTCCAGCGTCTTGCAGAAGGGCCGCAGCGCCTCCGCCACCGCGTCGATGACGACCGCGTGCTCGTGCAGGTCCTTGGGCGACGCCATCAGCCGCGTGGCCCGCGCCTGGTCCTCCACCGGATCCGCGCTGCGAGCCGCGGAGCCCGCCAGCGGATTGGCCAAAACCTGGAGGCCCGAGCGCGCCACCAGCAGCTCCGGGCTCGCGCCGATGAGCGTGCGCCGCCCCGCGCCGGGCGCCGCGTCCGCGTGCTGCGGCAGGTCCACCGCGAAGGTGTAGCCATGCGGGTTGCGCCGGGCCAGGTTGTGCAGGAGCTGCCGCAGGTCCACGGGCGCCGCCGTGTCCACGTGCAGCGACCGCGACAGCACCACCTTGCGCAGCGGTCCCTCCTGCATGAGCTTCAGCGCCGCCGCCACGCCGTCCTTGTACGCGGAGGGCTCCGGCACGGGGCGCAGCGTGTACTGCCCGGCCAGGGGCGAGCGCGCGGTGGCGGCCCCGTCGAACACCATGGGCCCCGCGCGCTGGATGGTCATGGGCACCACCAGCTGCGCAGCCACCTTGCCGTCGAAGGGCACCGCGCCCACCGCCACCGGGATGTCGTGCGCCGCCTCGCGAGACGCGTTCAGCACCGACGCCAAGCGCTCCGGCAGGCCGTCCAGCGAGTTCGTCCCGCCCGCGTCCGGCACCGTGGCGAACACGCCGCGCGCCAGCATCGTGCGGCGGGGAGAAGCGAAGAAGAACGCGCCCGCGTCGTAGTCGCGCAGGAGCCGCGCCGACAGCGCCTCCTGCTCCGGCTCCCGCGCCACGGCCGGCGCGCCCACCACGCCGTCCACCGTCCGCGCGTCCTGCTGCCGTCCAACGATTTTGGTATCAGGAATCATTCTCAACTCGGGGTGATGCGGGGAGGGGCAGCGTCGCGGGCGCGCTAGACGCCCAGCGTGGCGCCGCCGTCGATACACAGGTCGTGCATCGTGATGTGCCGGGCCTGGTCGGACGTGAGGAACACCACCGCGTCCGCGATGTCGTCCGGCGTGGCGATGCGGCGCAGGGGGATGCCCGTGCGGAAGGTGTCCAGCGAGCCCGCGATGACACGCTCGGGGCCGGAGTCATCCGTCCACATGCCCCGCTGCATGGCGGTGTCGGTGGAGCCGGGGGACACGACGTTGCAGCGGATGCCGTACTGGGCCAGCTCCAGCCCCAGGCACTTGGTGAACATGGTGGAGGCGGCCTTGGACGCCGCGTAGGCCGCCATCTGCATGCGCGGCACGCCGGCCGCGTTGGAGCCCACCGTCACGATGACGCCCGAGCGGCGGGGCACCATGTGCTTCGCCACCGCGCGCGAGACGTGGAACACGCCGTGGGTGTTGACCGCGAACGTGGACATCCAGTCCGCGTCGCTCTGCGTGAGCACCGAGCCCACGCGCAGGATGCCCGCCACGTTGGCCAGCACCTGGATGGGGCCCAGCTTCGACTCGACGTGCGCGATGGCGTCCTCGATGCCGTCCTTGTCCCGCACGTCCACCGGGAACGCCGTGGCCTTCAGGCCCTGCTGGCGCAGCTCCGCCACCAGCAGCTCCAGCCCGGCGGCGTTCTGATCGAACACCGCGACCGGCATCGAGCGCGCCAGCTTGCGCGCCACCGCCGCGCCAATGCCCTGCGCCGCGCCCGTCACCACCGCGTGTCCCGTCGTCGAAGCCATCACCCGCTCGCTCCGATTGTTTGAATGAAAATGAGAACCATTCTCATTTTCAGGGCCTGGAAGTGCCATGGTCATGAATTCCTGTCAAGAAGGCTCAAACGCGGAACCGTCCGGTGTCTGGCTTCAGCAGTGCGGGGCACGCGGATGTTTCAGGCTCAGGCGGCGCTGGCCTTCGCGCTCGCGGCCTGCTCGCGGAGCACCTCGCCGGCGGCGGCGATGGTGTGATCGATCTGCTCCACGGTGTGCACGGCGCTGATGAAGTTGAGGTCGCGGCGGAGGATGACGCCCCGGCGGGCCATGCCGGCCTGGAAGGGGATCATCTTCTCGATGTGCTCGGGGATGACCTTGCTGAAGCGGAAGAAGGGCACGGCGTCGTAGCCGATGACCTCCAGGCTGGAGCCCGTCTCACGTGCGTGGGCGTTGACGCCGTCGCGCAGGCGGCGGCCGAGGCTGGCGATGTGCTCGATGTAGTTCGTGCGGCGGTATTCGTTGATGACGGCCTCGCACACGGCCAGGGAGAGCATCTCGCCGCCAAAGGTGGTGGACACCTGCAACTCGCTCAGGCGGGAGAGGTACTTCTCCGGGCCCGCGATGGCGGACAGGGGCATGCCCGCGGCGATGCCCTTGGACAGCGTGACGAAGTCCGCCCGCACGTCGAAGTACTGCTGCGCGCCGCCCAGGGCCAGGCGGAAGCCGGTGACGACCTCGTCCAGGACGAACAGCACGCCGTGCTTCGCGCAGGTCTCCTTCACCTGGAGGAGGAACTCGCGGGTGACGGTGCGGTTGTACGGGATGGCCAGCAACACGCAGGCCAGCTGCGCGCCGTGCTTCTCGATGTGCTCGAGGAGCGCGGGCTCGTCCGGAGGCGTGAAGAGCGGCAGGCGCGTGGTGAGCTTCGCGACCGTCGGGGGCACGCCCGGCGTGTCATACATGAAGTGGTCGTGCCAGCCGTTGTAGCCCACGGTGACGATGTGCTCGCGGCCGGTGAGGTGGCGCGACAGGCGCACGGCGGCGGAGGTGGCATCCGCGCCCGTCTTGAAGAAGCGGGCCATCTCCGCGCCCGGAATCACCTCCACCAGCGCCTTCACGGAGGACACCTCCACGGGCGTGGGCAGCGAGTGGATGATGCCTTCCGCCAGGTGCTTGCGGATGGTCTCCGCGACGGCCGGGTGGTTGTGGCCCAGCATGTTGGCGCCCAGCGCCTGGATGTAATCGATGTACTCCTGGCCGTCCGCGTCCTCCACCAGCGCGCCGTTGCCCCTGGCGAGGAACACGGGGAAGGCGCCGGGGGCGAAGTGGTCCGGCTTCTTCATCATCGTCTGGGTGACGCCGGGGACCCACCTGCGGGCCTCGGCGAGCAGCTGGTTGGAGCGCTCCAGCTTGATGTCACCCACGATGGGGCGGGGCAGGGAGGGGTGACGCGGTGCTGTCTGGGACATGGCGGGTCCTGGTGAGGGGTTTGAGAGGGATTCAGGGTGCGGGCGTGGCGTCCAGCCGCACGGCGCGGCCGGCGAAGTTCCACAGGAGCCCGAGCGCGAGCGCGGAGATGCCCACCGCCAGCCAGCCCAGCTGCGCGAAGCCGATGAGCGTGCCGTCCGGCGCGGTGGTGAGCACCAGGCCCCCCATCCACGCGGCGAGCCCGGAGGCGCCGTCACTGGCGGCCATGTTGACCGCGAGGTAGCGGCCTCGCAGCGACGGCGGCACCTGCGACGCCACGAGCGCCATGGTGGGGATGGCGCGGCCGGAGGTGAGCGTCATGAAGAGCACGAACACCAGCGTCACCGCCGGCAGGGGGGACGGCGGCAGGTGCGTGAAGAGCAGGTGCGGCACCATGGTGGCGACGAGCAGCAGCGCCAGCGCGCGCGCGGGCCCCATCCGGTCCGCCAGCCGTCCAATCCAGTGCGAGCTGACGAACGTGGCCGCGCCGCCCACCAGGTACACCCATGGAAGGTCCGTGAGCGTCAGGCCCACGTTGCCCACCATGAAGGCGCCCAGGTAGGGGATGAGCAGGAAGCTGGCGAACACCACCGTGAAGGTGAGGCCCCAGCCCAGGGCCAGTCGCGGCGTGAAGCCGGAGATGGGGGACGCGGCGCCGGAGGTCTGGGCCAGGTGTCCGTCCACGCGGGGGAGGAAGCGCAGGAGCAGCAGCCACACGAGCCCCGCGACCCCGGCGAGGACGATGAACGGCGAGCGCCAGCCGCCCAGGTTCGCGAGCCCCAGTCCCAGCGGCACGCCCGCCACGGCGGACAAAGCGTAGGCCGTCATCACGGTGCCGATGGCCTGGCCCCGGCGCTCCGCCGGCACCATGTCGCTGACGATGGCGATGACGACCGCGCCCATCAGTCCCGCGCAGGCGCCTGCGACAGTGCGCGCGATGAGCAGGCCCGTGGCACCGGTGGCCGCTCCGCACAGGAGCGTGGCGGCGATGAAGCCCGCGTAGAGCATGAGCAGCGTGCGCTTGCGCTCCAGGCGATCCAACCAGAACACGCCCAGCACGCCCATGGCCGCGGACGCGAGCGTGTACGCGGACACCAGCGCTCCGAACCGCGTCGCTGACAGCGAGAGCCGCTGCATGAGCAGCGGGCCCAGCGGCATCAGCATCATGAAGTCGACGACGTGGGTGAACTGCACCGCCGCCAGGAGCCACAGCAGCGTGCGCTCTCGCGCGGCGGGGGATGGAGCACTCAAGACAATCACCTGAATCCAGACACACGTCGGCCCTGACCTGACCGGCCAATGCCAGACAGGGCTCGGCCAGGCCCGGGCGCGCTTCGCGCCGGACCGCCGTGATTTGTTGCTGCTCAGCGAATGATAATGAGAATCATCTTCAGAAAACTCCGGGAGTCAATGGGAAAGCGGGTTGCGGTACGGAATCGTTTGGCGGCGGGCTTGCATCCTTCGTGTGGCTTGACGGGGTGGATGCGGGGCGGAAGGGTGGGCGTCGAGCGCCGTTTCCCGTTTCCCTTCCGCCCAGGAGTCGATGGTGAAGAAGCTCGTCAACGCGCCGCGCGCAGTGGTCCAGGAGATGCTGGAAGGGTTCGTGGCGCTCGCTCCGGGGCAGGCGTTGCTGGAGGGGGAGACGGTGGTGGTGCGCGCGGACGTGCCGGCGGCACTGGGGGCGCGGAAGGTGGCGGTGCTGTCGGGCGGCGGCAGCGGGCACGAGCCGGCGCACGCGGGCTACGTGGGGACGGGGATGCTGCACGCGGCGGTGGCGGGGGACGTGTTCACGTCACCCAGCACGGACGCGGTGCTGGCGGCGATCCGCGCGGTGGCGGGGACGGCGGGGGCGCTGCTCATCGTGAAGAACTACACGGGGGATCGGCTCAACTTCGGGCTCGCGGCGGAGCTGGCGCGGGCGGAGGGGATCCCCACGGAAGTGGTGGTGGTGGCGGACGACGTGGCTCTGCGGGACACGGTGGCGCCCGAGCGTCGCCGGGGCATCGCGGGCGTGGTGCTGGTGCACAAGATAGCGGGGGCCGCCGCGGCGGCGGGAGCGTCGCTGGCGGAGGTGGCGCGCGAGGCGACGGAGGCTGCCGCGATGCTGGGCAGCATGGGCGTGGCGCTGGGGCCGTGCACGGTGCCGGCGGCGGGCCGGCCGGGCTTCACGCTGGGGGAGGGAGAGGTGGAGCTGGGGCTGGGCATCCACGGCGAGCAGGGCGTGCGCCGCGTGGCGATGCAGCTGGCGGACGCGCTGGTGGACACGTTGCTGTCGGCCATCGTGGAGGACCGGAAGGTGGGCCGGGGCGACCGTGTGGCGTTGATGGTCAACGGGCTGGGAGGCACGCCGCCCATGGAGCTGGCCATCGTGATGCGCCGGGCGCTGGCGTTCCTGGGTGAGCGGGGCGTGAAGGTGGAGCGCGCATGGCAGGGCACGTTCCTGTCGGCGCTGGAGATGCCGGGGTGTTCGCTGACGTTGTTGAAGGTGGATGACGCGCGGCTCGCGAGGCTGGACGCGCCCACGGAGGCGCCGGCGTGGCCGGGGCGTGGGCAGGTGGTGCTGGACCGGAAGGTGGTGGCGACGCGCGAGGCGCTGCCGACGGTGGAAGGCCATCCGAAGCCCCAGCCCGTGATGGCGCGGGTGCGCGAGGCAGCGCTGGCGGTGGCGGACGCCTGGGACGCGGCCGAGGCGCGGCTGACGGAGCTGGACAGCCAGGCAGGAGACGGCGACCTGGGCCTGAGCCTGGCACGAGGCGCGGCGGCGATCCGTGCGTTGCCGGAGCGGGCATGGGCCATGCCGTCCGGTGCGTTGACGGAGCTGGGGCAGGCGCTGCGCCGGAACATCGGAGGCAGCTCCGGGCCGTTCTACGCGACGGCGTTGCTGCGGGCAGCGCGCTACCTGGCGAGCAAGCCGGTGGACGCGGCGGCCTGGGCGAAGGCGTTCGAGGTGGGAGTGGAAGCGGTGTCGGAGCTGGGCGGGGCGCGGCCGGGAGACCGGACGATGGTGGACGCGCTGCACCCGGCGGCGGTGGCGCTCACGCGTGCCGTTCGCGAGGGACGGTCACTGGCGGAGGGATGGACGGAGGCGACGCGAGCGGCGGAGCAGGGCGCCGAAGCGACCGCGAGCATGTCGCCGCGCCTGGGCCGGGCCAGCTACCTGGGAGATCGCGCGAAAGGGATTCCGGACGCGGGCGCGGTGGCGGTCGTCATCTGGATGAAGGCGCTGAGCGGGCTTCGGGGCTGAAGCGGTCAGGCTTCGTCGTCAGGCAGGAGCGTGAGGAGCAGCTCGTCGTCGGGACCTAGCGGGCGCCAGCCGGTGGGAGGTGGCTGAGCGCGAAGGGTCTCCATGACCTGATCCGCACGGTCCTGATACGCATCAGGGATGTAGACGGACCACGAACCGAGGGCCTTGGCGATTTGGAAGCGAGTCACGTCGTCCACGACAGCCGGCCAGCCGTTGGGGAGACTCTGTGACAGCAGGCGCGCCAGTACATCCCGCACGAAACGTGTGACCTGTCTGCGCTGCTCCGCCTCAGCGAATAGTTCGTTCAGGATCTGAACGCCTGCGATGTCGTCCTTTCCCAGCTCCTCCGCCAGGTCCACCAGCGAAGCGGTAGGACGCGCATCGGCGAACGCGGTGATGGAAGCGTAGCCACGCTCGCGGACCCGCTCGTGGAGACGCACAATCCAGTTGCCGATCCATGCGCGTCCATCAGCCACCGAGGATCATGCCTCGTCGTCGGGGAGGAGTGTGAGAAGCAACGTGTCGTCGGGACTGAGTGGACGCCAGCCGGACGGTGGTGGTGACGCAAGGAGGGCATCACGGACCCGCCTGACGCGTGCCTCATGTGTCTGCGGCGTGTAGCTACACCACCGTGCGAGTGCATGGCCAATCGTGAACCGAGTGTCGTCGGTCATTGTCGCCGGCCAGCCCGCTGGGAAATCCTCTGACAGCTCGCGCACCAGTTGGCTACGAACCAGTCTGGTGAGGCGCTTGCTTCGCTCGGCTTCTGCTACCAGGCCGGTGAACACCTGGACTCCGGCAATGTCGTCCTTGCCCAACTCCTCGGCCAGCTGCACCAGTGAGGCTGTAGGGCGCGCATCCGCGAAGGCTGTGAGGGAGTCGTAGCCGCGTTCACGGACGCGCGCATACAGGCGGCTCTTCCAATCTCCTTGCCACGAACGCCCGTCGGTCATCGCTTCCTTCCAGGACTGAAAGCCATCGGGATGTCGAAGCGCCGCATTTCCACCGCGACGATCTTCAGGATCTCATCTCGCGTCAACAAGCGGCCTGTGTTGGCTTCGCCGTCTCGGAGGAGATTCATGACGTGCCGGTTCCACTCCCTGGGCCATGTGCGGCCCAGGCGCCAGTCGCCGCCGCCGTGAATGGCTTCGTGGTGGGACTGCTCCAGCCGGACGCAGAACTGGTCGATGTCCATCTCGCCCTTGAAGCCGCGCTTCTCGAACCACTCGCGGTGTTCCTGCGGGAGGACGTGGTGCTTCGGTGCGCTGGACATCCCGGCTCCGGCCCTGCCGGTCTCGTGCATGGCGCGAACCTCGGGGCTGTCTCCCAGTGCCTCGCGCACGCCTTTGGGCAGGTCCTGCTTCTCCTGCGCCATCAGCACCTGACCTGCATGGATGCGGACCGCCGCGCTGACAACGGGGGCGGAGAGAACTCCGGCCTGGACGAGCCGGCGCATCTGCTCCACCCACTCGGCGCTGACGACGATGCGGGTGCCCATCATCAGGCCTCCTGAGCCCATCACGAGGCTTGTGCCCAGGGTTACGGGCGCGGCGGGTGGTGGTCTGGGCAGCGTCGCCTTCAGCGTCGAAACCAGTGTGACCATCTCCAGGAACTGGGCTGCTGCGACGACCCTTCCACCGCGCTCCATCGCGATGCGCGCCCCCTCCTGGATGGATTGGAACTCGCGCGTGAGGTGACCCATCAGTTGAGGCATCGCGATGGCCGCGGCCTCCACCTCGTCCGGGTCCAGTGAGGCGAACGCCGTCATGGCGGGCTCCACTCGCTTCTGCACGCGGTCCAGGTCCACGAACAGCCGCTCGGCTCCGTAGAATGGGCACTCCTGCCGGATGACCTCCGCGAGCCGCAAGAAGTCGAGCCATGTCGCCAGAAGCATCGCGCCGGACGTTGCGGCCTGAAGACGCGTCCCCGTGAGCCGGAGGATTCCCAGCTGCATGTCGGGATCCCCTACTGTTCCTGATGCTTCGGCGAGTGACGTGGCTCGCGTGAGTGCACCCCGCAGCCATGGCACCTGGATGGAGCCGTAGTCGGTGTTCCGCGTGAAGACGCCGTCAGAGCCCCCGAGGCCCTTCGGGTTCTCCGCGAGCCTGGGGAACTCACGGACCATGCCCTCCACCGAGCCCTTCACTTCCCCAAGCGCCGCGATGATCGCCCGGTAGGTCGGAGCGGCATTCGCAGGAGGCACAGCCCGGCTCCCGGACCTTGGGGCCGCGGGTCGCCGACGCTCCTGGGTTTCCTCCGGCGTGTACGCCGCCCCCTGACGGAAGACCCCTGGGCCGCTCCGACGGGATTGCGGCTCGACACCTGCGCAACCCGAGAGCAGCAACAGCATGCACAGCGCCACGACGCCTTCGTGCATCAGCCTCTCCCAGCGGGCCCCGCAGCTACCCGGGAAGCCGTACGTCCGGGAGCGTTGCGAGCGGCGCATGACGCGTGGGCCTTCGCGCGGGGAGCACGTCGATGAGCGACTGCGCTTCCGCCCAGCTCACGCTTGGCAGGATCACGTGTGAACCTGCTACGTCGATTCGCACGTGCGCGACTCCGTAGCCTCGCTCCAGAGGGCCTTGTCTCGCTCGGGCGGACTGGATGCGGGAGCGCTGCACCACCGTCGTTCGCCGGCGCCAGAAACCCTGGCGCACCACCACCAACGCTTCCGTCACGAGCCATCCCTGGAAGCGCCAGTCGAACCACGCTCCGAATAGCTGCGCTGGCAACAGGAGCCATGCCACCGCTCCCCACGCTCCCCAGAACCAGGTCGCGGGTGCGGCCACCAGTACGCTCAGGCCCACCGCTCGGATCCGTGCTCGCAGGAGCGCCTTAGGATGCGCTCCTTGGAAGGACATGGCGTCGGGCAGCTCCGGGACGAAGTCCTTCAACAGCTCCGGCATTCGCGCCGTGGGCACCACCGGCACCAGCAACTCCGCGCGGTCCTCGGACTGCCTGCCCGTGCGAACGCCTGCCGTCTCCACCTCCACCGAACCGAAGCCCAATGCCCGGCGCAGGAGCGGTTCATCCAGCACCACCTGCTGGATTCGCGCCCGCCGCACCGTCACCTGGCGGCGCGTGATGAGCCCGCCCACCGCTCGCAGGTGCGTGCCCGTGTCCACCAGCCGGAAGCCGTGGAACTGCAACACCGCTCGCGCCCCACTCACCAGCCACAGGCCGAACAGGCCCGCGATCGCCGCCACCGTCGCGGACAGCCACACCATGCCCGGTGCCGCCAGCGCCTCCCAATGGGCTTCCATCCATGGCAGCAACAGCTTGTGGAACGTCTCGGCGATTTCATGCATCGCGCCCATCGCCACCGCGAGCACGCCGAGGCCCAGGGCGGTCGCGCCGTAGAGCAGCAGACCTCCCAGGCGGGCCTCGGAGAGCACTCGCTCCTCGGGCGCGGCGTCGCCGGGCAGGAGCACCGCTGCTCCTTCGCGACGCACGGCCTGAAGCGCGTGGATCAGCGCCTGCGCGTCCTCCGGCGTCAGCCCGCGCAGGTGGCCGTCCGCCTTGCCTCCGGAGGCCGTCTCCACCTTCACCTCCACCAGCCCGAGCAACTTCGACACGAAGGGCTGCAACACCTCCGTGTTCTGCACTCGCGCGGCTTCGATGAAGCGCGACGTGCGCGTGAAGATGCCGGAGCGGATCTCCAGCTGGGCGCCCACCACGCGGTAGCTCGTCGTGGCCACCTCGTAGAGTCCGGCGGCGAGCATCAGCACCGCCACGCTCGCCACGATGACCAGGAGGATGATGGGCAGGCCCTGCTCGCGCGCGAAGAACGTGGGCAGGAGCGCGCCCAGGAAGATGCGCCCGATCATCCCGGACAGAGGAAGCAGCGCCGCGAGCGGGGCCTTCGGGCTCAACTTCTTCCAGGGGACCTCCTCCGGGGAGGCCAGCGCCACCGGCTCAGACGACATCGTCGGCCTCGCGCCGCACCAACCGCTCGCGCAGGGCATCCGCTGTCTCGCGCGCCAGGCCCGGAATCTCTCCGTCCGCGCCACTGCCCGCCGCCGTGTAGATCTGCAGGCGCGCGAGCCCCAGCGACCTTTCGATGGGCCCCTGGTGCACGTCCACGTGCTGGATGCGCCCCGCTGGGATGGACACCACCTCTTGCAGGAGCACTCCGTGGGAGATGACCAGATCGTGATCGCGCAAGGCCCAACCCCAGCGCTCGTGCGCGCGCTGCGGATACCACGCCGTCAACACGCTCAGCCCCAGCACCACCGCGCACGGCAGCAGGAACGGCCAGCGCTCGTTGCCCGCGAAGCTCAACCCCAGCGCCACGGCGAAGGTGATTGCCCCGTAGATGCCCATGCGCAGGAGCGCACGGATGCGGAACAACGTGAGCGCTCCGCGAGGAAGGCGTTCCAGCGTCGGCAGAGGGGCGGTCATGGGATGTCCTCCGGGGAATCCCGAATCTACCTCATTCGTCCATTCCGCTGGATCCCTGCCCTGAAGATGCTGCTACAGGCGCTGACACAGGCCGAACGCGGCCCGCTGCGGATCCTCGCAGGGGGCGACGCGGGATCCGCCCGGCATGACATGCGGGCCACCAGCCACGAGCCCTCCGCCGGCTTCGACCGCCGCGAGGGCCCGGTCCAGGTCGTCGACGGCGAAGTAGAAGAGCCAGTGCGGATGGATGTGCGGGAGGCGCGCGGTGCTGCAAGCCGCGCCCACGCTCCGCGCGTCCTCGCGCCAGGTGAACTGCTGATACGTCCCGACTTCGGGGGACAGCTGAAGCGTTTCGGTGGGGCGCCAGCCGAACAAGCCACTGTAGAGCGCGAAGGCGCGTTCCTGGTCGAGGGTGTGCAGCTCATGCCACGCCAGCTCCGCGTGCGTCTCGCGCCCCATTCGTGACGTCAGCGCGACCACGGCGCCGAACGGATCCCGCAGCACGGTGGACAGGATGCCTTCCGCGGACCTGCGAGGCGGTCCCAGCCGCTCGGCGCCCTGTGCGATGAAGCGCTGCACGGCGGGCTCCAGGTCGGGAACGTCGAGGTGGCCCAGCCAGTGACTGGGCGCGCCCCGGGCCGCCGCGGCTTCCGGCAGGACGGTGATCTCCCCCACGGCAGGTGTTCCCAGCACGCTCGAATAGAAGCGCCGCGCGTCGTCGGGCCGGGAGGTCCTGAGCTCGTACCAGCAGAAGCCGTTCGTCATCTCGGAGTCCGAGCTTAGCCGTGCTGGTGGCCCGTGGGTGGGGTGGGCGGCGGCGCCCCCACGTCGATGCCGTCCCGGCGCAGTTCGTCCGCGTTGGCGAGCTGCGCCTGCGTGCCCGGCGGCGGGGTGTACCAGCCCGGGTCTCCTTCTCCGTCCAGGCGGTCGCGGACCTTGAGGATCGTGAACATGCCTCCCATGGTGATCTCGTCGTAGGGGCCCTTGCCGCCCACCATGGGGATGGAGTTCGCGGGCATGGGCATGTGGTGCATGCCCGCCATGTCTCCCATCCCGGTCTGCCCCATCGTCATGTAGCCGGGCAGCAGGGGCCGCACCTTCGCGTCCAGGCCGCCGGGTTTCACGCCAACCATGTTCGGCAGGTCGTGGCCCATCTGGTTCATCACGTGGTGGGTCATGTGGCAGTGCATCGCCCAGTCGCCAGGCTCGTCCGCGACGAACTCGATGGTGCGCGTGCTTCCCGTGGGCACCAGCACCGTCGTCTCCGGCCACTGCGCGCTCTCCGCGATGCGGCCTCCGTCCGTCTCCGTGATGCGGAACTGGAAGCCGTGCAGGTGGATGGGGTGGTGGTCCATCGCGCTCAGGTTGCCGAAGCGGATCCGCACCCGCTCGCCCTTGCGCACGACGAGCGGCTCCGTGCCCGGGAACGCCTTCGCGTTCATCGTCAGCACGTTGAAGTCCGTCATCTCGTTCGGGTCCGGACGCCGCGTGCCCGGGTCGATGCGCCACTCATGCAGCATGATGGCGAAGTCCCGGTCCACGCGCGGCCCCACCGGCTTGCGCGGGTGGATGATGAACAGGCCCACCATGCCCAGCGCCATCTGCGTCATCTCGTCGTGGTGCGAGTGGTACATCCCCGTCCCCGACTGACGCACCGTGAACTCGTAGCGGTACGTCTCTCCCGGCGCGATGGCCTTCTGGTTCAGCCCACCCACGCCGTCCATGCCGCTGGGCAGGAGGATGCCGTGCCAGTGCACCGTCGTGGACGCGGGCAGCCGGTTCGTGACGTAGAAGCGCACGCGGTCTCCCTCCACCACCTCGATGGTGGGCCCGTGCACATGGCCGTTGTAGCCCCAGCACATGGCCTTGAGGCCGGGCGCGAACTCGTGCTCCACCTCCTCGGCCACCATGTGGAACACCTTCACGCCGTCCACGACCTTCCACGGCAGCTTCGCGCCGTTGGGCACGACGACAGGACGGTAGTCGCGGCCTTCCTTTCCGGGGGGCAGGTGCGACTGCCGCGCGACCTTGCCGCCCGTGTCCGCCGCCGAGCCTTCACGCGGGCCGTGCGCGCCGGGCACGCTGGACTGCGCCTGGGCGGCGCGGCCGTGCATCAGCAGGGCGCCTGTCGCCAGCGTGGCACCGGTGCGCGCGAGCAGGCCGCGGCGGCTGAGCGAGGTGAGGGTTTCGGGGGCCTCGGACCGCGTGTCCTCGGAGGGGCCCTGGGTTTCGTCAGTGGGCTTCATGGTGCTCATGGGTGGGCTCGGGGGAAGGGGGAGTGGCGGGCGTGGGCGCGGAGGCCCCGGGCAGGCGTCCGCCCACCAGGCGCTCCAGGTCGGCGCGCGCCATCCAGTAATCGCGGACCGTCTCCAGGTAGGCCCTCCAGGCCTCCACCTGTTCGCGTCGTGCGATGAGGAGCGCGGGGAGGCCGATCTGCATGGCGTTGTACTGGCGCTGCGACTCCTCGAGGATGGTGCTCCGCAGCGGGAGCACGACCTTCTGGTAGCGCTCCGCCATGTTCCGCAGCGTCATCAGCTTCGCCCTCGTGGCGCGCACCTCCGAGCGGGCGTTGACCGCCAGCTCCGTCAGCCGGTCCTCGCCCTGGCGGTGCTGCGCCTCCAGCTTCGCGATGAGCCCCTGACGCTGATCAAAGATGGGCAGCTCCAGCGACAGCGTGGGCCCCAGCAGGCGCGGCCCGTTCGCGTCGCGGTGCGTGTGCACGCCCACGTCCACGCGGCCGAAGAAGCGCGTGCTGCGCGCCAGCTCCAGCGCGTTCCACAACAGCGACACCTGCTTGCGGGCCGCGTCGATGTCCAGCCGCTGCTTCATGGCCAGCGTCTCCAGGTGCTCCAGCGACGCCTCGGTGGCGGGGACCTCGGGCAGCTTCTGCGCCAGCGTCCATTGGATCCTTGGGCCGAACAGGCCCATCAGGCGGTTGAGGTGTTCGCGCGCTTCGAACAGCGCCAGCTCGTCCTGGGACAGCTCCAGTCGCGCCTGCTCCAGCGCGGCCTGCTCGGTGGCCAGGGCCAGCACCGTGACGTTGCCCGCGGCGCGTTGCCGTTGGGACAGGTCCGCCGCCGCGTCCGCGGCCTGGAAGACCTCGCGGCGCAGCGCCACCAGTTGCTGCAGGGCCTGCACCTCCGTGAACGTCTGGCGCACCTCCGCCGTCGTGGCCAGGGCCTCGTGCGCGACGCGCAGGGTGTCCGCCAGGAACTGCTCCTTCGCCACGCGCTTGCGCAGGGGCAGCGTGAACAGGTCCACGAAGTTCTGCACGATGGAGAACTCGTGCTCGATGCCGCCGTCCGAGGACAGCGGGAAGCCGATGCTCCCGTCGAAGGATGGATTGGTGAGCAGCCCGGCCTGCACCATGTCCGCCTGCGACACGCCCAGCTCCTCGTACGTCCCCTGGAGCGCGGGGTTGTTGAGCAGCGCCACCTCCACCGCGTGATCCGACGTGAGGTCGCCGGCCAGCAGGGCGTCCAGGTGCTGCTGAACCCGGGCGTCCTCGGGGGTGCCCTGGTTCCAGCGCGTCTTCAAGCCTGTCCGCTCCTCCACGAGTGCCGCCACCTCCAGGTGACCGCGCTCCTTCTGGATGGAGGCGCAGCCACCGAGCAGCAGAACTGCGGGGAGCCAGGGGAGTTTCCAGTGCACACGAGACCTCGAAAATGGACGTGCCCGTACGGCAGCCAGGACACCGGCGCCTGTCGAGCAAGGGCCGGGCCATGGCGTCAGGTAGTGCAAGCCCCCGGAATGACGGCGTCCGGAGGCGCACGCTCTCATCGGCGTTGGGGGTGGGGTGTGACCGTCGACGTCACACTGTGATGCGCGGCGCGGTGTCCAGGCCCGGTGACTCGAGCCGGCCCACGCCCGGGATGAAGCGGCCCACGCGCGCCGCGTAGCGCTGATAGGCGCCACCGTGCAGGCGCAGCAGGTGGTCCTCCTCCAGCCGCACCTGGAGCGACACCAGCAGCAGGTAGTCGAGCCAGCCCATCACCGTCCAGGCGCTCGGCGTCGCGAGCGTGATGCCCGTCACCACGACGAGCATCCCGCTGAAGATGGGGTTGCGCACGACGCCGAAGAGGCCGCCCGTCACCAGCTCCGTCCGTTCGGAGTCGATGCCGATGCGCCACGACGCGCCCATCTCCACCTGGGCCCGCACCGTGACGGCGAACCCGACGGCGACCAGGGCCCAGCCGCTCCACCGGAGCGCATCCGGCACGTGCCACACGCCCAGCGCCGGCTCGCCGAAGGCCAGGTGCGCCGCGCTCCACAGCACGATGGCCCCCATGAACAGCCCCATGCCCACGCCGATGACGCGCTGGAGCGGCGGCCCCGAACGGTGCAGCACCAGCGCCGGGCGGCCCGTGCGGCGGCGCAGGCGCACCGACGGCAGCACCATGGCGAAGAGGAGGAAGGCGAGGGTGGCGGCGGGCAGGGCCGGCCGGGTGAAGGTGGTGACGTCCATGATGGGAACCTCCAGCTGCGTTCCCCCACGCTGACGCCCGGCCCCGCGCGCTCTTACACCTGCATTTTCAAGCGGGCGCGCAGGCGCAGTCCACGCAGCCCTGCGCGCAGCAGTGGCCGCACAGCTCCACCAGCTGCCGGCCCAGGGCCTGCCGCGCGCGGTGCAGCCGCACGGCGGCGTTGTTGGCGGAGATGCCCGCCTCCTTCGCGTACGCGGCCACGGACAGCCCCTCCAGGTCCACGCGGCGCACGGCCTCCGCGTACTCGGGCTTGAGCGTCCCCGCGAGCCCCGCCACGCAGCCGCACACCGTCGCCTCCAACCCGGAGGCGTCGTCCGTGGACAGCGGCTGTTCCTGGGCCAGCGACTCCAGCGCCGTGACTTCACGCTGGCCCCGGCGATGGCGGTCCACCAGCGCGTTGCGCAGGAGCCGGTAGAACCAGGCCACCGCGCTCTGGTCCTCGCGCAGGGACTCTCCGTGCTCCATGCCCTTCACGAACGCGGCCTGGAGCACCTCGCGCGCCGCCTCCTGGCTCCCCACGCGTGGAGTGAGGAACGCCAGGAACGCGTGGTGATGGCGCAGCAGCGTGTCGAGCGCCTCCGGGGACAGGCTCATGCCGCGGCCTTCCGGGCCGCCCTGCGCGCGGCGATGCGCTCCTGGAAGCCGTGCACCAGCGCGTAGAACGTGGGCAGGGCCAGCAGCGTGAACAGGGTGGACGTGACGAGCCCGCCCACCATCACCACCGCCAGCGGCCGCTCGATCTCCGTCCCGTGCAGCGGCAGCACCAGCAGCGGCAGCAGGCCAAGGATGGCCGTGCCCGCGGTCATCAGCTTGGGCCGCACGCGGCCGAGGCTCGCCTCGCGCACGGCCTCCGCGAAGGGCTTGCCCCGGCCCATCAGGTCCTTCGTCTGCGCCACGAGCACCAGGCCGTTCTGCACCGCGATGCCGAACAGACCGATGAGTCCCACCAGGCTGGACACGTTCCACGTCTCTCCCGCGAGCAGCAGCGCGAGGATGCCGCCCACGAACGCGTCCGGCAAGGTGGCCAGGATGACCAGCGCCTCCGCCACCGAGTCCAGCGCGAGGTAGAGCAGGACGAACACCGCGAGCAGCGCCACGGCGATGGCCGCCGTCAGCGCCTGCGCCGCGCGCTCCTGGCTCTCCACCTTGCCGCCCACGTCCACGAAGTAGCCCGTGGGCAGCTTGAGCTGCGTGGCCAGCACCTCCCGCACCTCCGCCGCGGTGCTCCCCAGGTCGCGGCCGGACACGCCCGCCTCCACCGCGATGCGCCGGCTGCCCGCCTCGCGGCGCACGCTCCCCGCGCCGGAGGTCTCCTCGATGGTGGCCAACTGGCTCAGGGGGATGCGCGTGCCGTCGTGCCCGTCCACCAGTAGGTTGCGCAGGGCGTTCACGTCGCCCCGGCGGTGATCCGCCAGCCGGAGCACCAGGTCATAGCGGCGCTGCCCGCGCCAGATCTGCGCGGCCTCCTCGCCCACGAGCCCCACACGGACAGCACGGATGACGTCCCCGGGCGTCAGTCCCACGCGGGCCACGGCCGCGCGGTTCACCGCGATGCGCAGCTGCGGCAGGCCGCTCAGCCGCTCCACGCGCAGGTCCTCCACGCCGTCCACCTTCGCCATCAGCGCGCGTGTGCGCTCCGCGAGCTCCGCCAGCGTGTCCAGGTCCGGCCCGAAGACGCGCACGGAGAGATCCGCGGGGCTGCCTCCCAGCCCTTCGTCGATGCGCATGCCCAGCGGCGTGGTGAAGAGCACCGACACGCCGGGCACCTTCTCCACCGCCTCGCGCATCCGCGACTCCAGCGCCTCGCGGCCGCCAGGGGAGTCCTTCTTGAGGACCACCAGCACGTCCGACAGCGTGTGGGGCATGGGGTCCTCGGTGCGCTCGGCGCGGCCGGTGCGGCGCACCACGTCCTCCACCTCGGGGAACTCGCGCAGCACGTCCTCCACGCGGTGGTTGAGGCGGTCCACCTCGTCCAGCGACGTCTCCGACGGCAGCACGGTCTGGAGCAGGAACGCACCTTCGTCCAGCCGGGGCATGAAGTCGCTGCCCACCATGAAGGCCAGGCCCAGCGCGGGCACGGTGATGGCCAGCGCCACCACGCGCACCCGCCCCGCGTGACGCATGCACGTCTCCAAGAGCGGCGCGTACGCGGCCTTCACCTTGCGGATGAGCCACACGTCCTCCGGCGTGCCCTCGCGCGGCGCGCGCAGCAGGAGCCCCGACACCACCGGTACCAGCGTGAGCGCCAGCGCCAGCGACGCGGCCAGGCACGCCACCACCGCCGCCGCGAGCGGCTGGTACATGCGGCCCTCGATGCCCGTCATCGCGAACAGCGGGATGAACACCGCGACGACGATGAGCGTGGCGAAGGCGATGGGACGGCCCACCTCCGTCGCCGCCGCCAGCGCCTCGTCGCGCACCGAGCGGCGGCCCTTGCCCTCGCGCAGGTCGTGGATGACGTTCTCCACGACGATGATGGCCGCGTCCACCAGCAGGCCCACCGCGATGGCCAGTCCGCCCAGCGTCATCGTGTTCAACCCGATGCCCGCCGCCTTGAGCAGCAGTCCCGCCAGGGCCAGAGACAGGGGCAGGGTGAGCGTGACGATGAGCGCCGCGCGCCAGTCCCCGAGCAGCAGGAAGAGCACGCCCACCACCAGGAACGCGCCCAGCAGGATGGCCCGGCCCACGCCGCCCAGCGCGGAGCCCACCAGCTCCGACTGGTCATAGACGATGCGCAGCTTCACACCCGGCGGCAGCGAGCGGCTCAGCTCTTCAATCGCCGCGCGCACGCCCTCCGCCACCCGCACGGTGTCCGCGCCGAACTGCTTGCTCACGCGGCAGCTCACCACCTCGCCCTGGAGCCGGTGCGCCATGCCCCGTCGCGGCGCGGGCGCTTCACGCACGTCCGCCACGTCCCCCAGCAGCACCGGCGTGCCGTCCCGCAGCGCGACCACGGTGTTGTTCAGGTCCTCCACCGTCTCCGCACGGCCCACCGCGCGCACGGCCCACTCCATGGGGCCCTGCGTGACGAAGCCTCCGGACGCGTTGACGCTGGCGCCCTCCAGGCCGTGCTGGACCTCGTCCAGCGTGATGCCTCGCGCCACCAGTTGATCCGGATCCAGCAGCACCTGGAACTGGCGCAGGTAGCCGCCCAGCCGCTCCACGCCCGCGACGCCGGGCACCGCGAGCAGCCGGTTCTTGATGTCGAACTCCGCCAGGTCGCGCAGCGACATCAGGTCCGAGCTGCCGGGGTCCGCCTCCAGCGTGAACTCGAAGACCTCGTTGAGCCGGCCGGTGAGGCTGGACACGAGCGGCGGATCCGTCCCGGGCGGCAGCTCCCGCTCCGCCTGCGCCACGTGCTCCACGACGTACTGGCGGCTGCGGAAGTAGTCCGCGTCCGGTTCGAACTCCACCGTCACCTGCGTCACGCCCAGCTGCGACGTGGAGCGGATGCGGCGCACCTGGGGCAGGCCCGCGAGCGCCACCTCCATGGGGATGGCCACCGCCGTCTCCAGCTCCTCGGCGCCCATGGCCGCGTTCTGCACGATGACGTTGAAGATGGGCGCGGACAGGTCCGGGAACACGTCCTGGCGCAGGTTGCGCAGCGCCACCGCGCCGAAGGCCGCCAGCGCCAGGACGATGAGCACCGTCAGCCCGGGCCGGGTGAAGGACGCGCGGAGGATGCGCCCCGGCAGCGTCGTGCGTGGATCAGTGGCCATGTTCGTCGCCTCCGCCCTCGGACTTCTCCACCTCGGCCTTGAGCAGGAACGCGCCCTCCACCACGACCTCGTCACCCACGACGAGCCCGGAGAGGACCTCCACCTGCGTGCCCAGGCTGCGGCCCCGGCCCACCTCGCGCTGCTCGAAGACGCCGGCCTCCGCCGTGGGCAGGAACACCACCCAGCCGTTCGCCAGCCGCTGGAGCGCCGCCGCCGGCACCGCCGTGAGCGTGGCGCCCGGCTCTCCCAGCGGGATGGAAGCGGACGCGGACATGCCCGGCCGCAGGAGTCCCTTGCCGTTGTCCAGCTCCAGGCGCACAGGGATGGTCCGGCTGCGCGGATCCACCCGCTGCCCCACGTGACCCACCTTCGCGGCGAACTCCTGGCCCGGGAACGCGGCGAAGGTGACGCGCGCCTCCGCGCCGGGCTTCAGGCGCACGGCGTCCCGCTCGAACGCGTGGACGACGAGCCACAGCGACGACAGGTCGCCGATGTGGAAGAGCGGCTGGGAGGGATCCGCCATCTGTCCCAGCCGCGCGGTGCGCTCCACGACGGTGCCGTCGATGGGCGCCTTGAGCACGAAGCCGGACGTGCCATCGCCTCCGGCATTGCCCGCGCCCAGGGCCGTCAGCGCGGCCTTCGCGGCGGCGACCTCCGCCTCCGCCGCCGCGGCGTCCGCCTCCGCGGCCTGCACGTCCTTGCGCGCGACGATGCGCTCCTCGGCCAGCGTGCGCTTGCGGTCCGCGGTCTGGCGGGCGGCGGTGGCGCGGGCCTGCGTGGCCTGGAGGTCCGCGCGGGCCCGGCCCAGCTCCGGACTCTGGAGCTCCGCCAGCCGCTGGCCCTGCTTCACCGCCTGGCCCGTCGTCACGGCGACGGAGCCCACGCGCGCGGAGACGGGCGAGGACACCTCCGCGTAGGCGTCCTCGCTGAAGGTCAGCTCGCCCAGCGCGGTGACGCTCTCTCCGCCCGGACGCGCCTCCACCTTCGCGGTGGTGACGCGCAGGTCGCGGAGCATCTCCTGCGGGACGTGCACGTGGATGACGTCGCCGGACTCGACGTGGAGTTTCTCCGGGGACGCCTCTTCGTTCCCGTGTCCGTGTTCGTCTTCATGCTCCGCCTTGGAGGACTTGCAGGCGGTGAGGCCCACGAGGACGGCGAGCAGCAGCAGGGTGGGCTTCATGGCAGGACTCCGGTTTCCACTTCGAGCTGCACACGGGCAAGCGCCACGCGCAGGAGACCGTCGAGCCACGCGGCCCGCGCCTCCAGCGTGTCGCGACGGATGAGGAGGAACGCGGCGAGGTCCATCTCGCCGGCGTCGTAGGAGCGCTGCGCCAGCGCTTCGTTGTCGTCCAGCAGCGGCAGGATCTCTTCCAATGCGCCCAGGGCATCACGGCTCGCGCGGTAGCGGTCCGTCGCGGCCTGGACCTGCGCGGGCACGACGATGCGCGCGGCGCGGAGCTCGCCTTCCGCGCGGCGGGCGTCCGCTTCCCCCACGAGGCGCGCTTCCTGCCCACGGGCGAAGAGGGGCAGGGGCACGCTGAGCGTCCCCAGGAACACCGTCTCGTCCGCCTCCTTCTGGTAGCGAGCGCCCAGCGTCACGTCCGGCAGCACCTGCCGCCGGCCCAGCGTCGCGGCGGCCCGTGCCCGAGCCTGTTCCTGCTCCAGGGCCACCAGGTCCGCGCGCGCTCCCGCGCCCTCCGGCGCCGTGCGTGGAGCCGCCCGCGCGAGGCCGCGCAGATCATCCTCGTAGGTGACGGGGCTGCCCGCGCGGTAGCCCAGCCGTCCCTCCAGCTCCGCTTGCAGCGCGGAGACCTCGCCCTGCGCGACCTGGACCTCCGCGCGGGCGCGGGCATGCGCCACCTTCGCCACGTTGACGTCCACCGCCGGTACGTCACCGGCCTCGTAGCGCCGCTCCGTGGCCTGGACCGTGCGCGCCGTCGCCTCCGCCGACGCGCTCACCAGCTTCAGGTGCTCCCGGGCCTCCAGCAGGCGCAGGTAGGCGGCGGCGACGTCCCCCAGCACCAGGCGCTCCGCGTCGCGCAGGCGGGCCTCCTCCATGGAGAGGCCGGCGCGCGCGGCCTCCCTTCGCAGCCCCTGCTTGCCTCCGAGTTCGAAGGGCTGCGCCAGCCCCACCGCGACGTCCAGCCCGGAGTCCCCATTGGCCAGCCGGCGTGGCCCGACCTGGAAGTCGAGCTGGGGGTTCTCACGCAGCAGCGGCGCGGCGCTCGCCAGGGGGCCCTGCGCGGCCTTCACGCGCGCTCGGGCCTCCACCAGCGCCGGGGCGTGCTGGCGTGCCAGGACGAAGGCGTCCTGGAGGGTGATGCGGGATGGATCCGCGCCACCTGGACGCGGACAGAGCAGGGCGGCGGCCAGCCCGAGGGCGGCCGTCGCGGAACGGATGGACACGGAGGAAGACCTCTTCGGAAAAGGCGGGCCGCGCGCACCCATGCACCTGGACGAGCAGCCAGGGCACACCGGTGGCGGGGCGCGTGCGAACGACGGCGGACGCGGGCCTAGACGAGAGGAGCTATGGGGGGATGCAGGATGTCATCCGCGTCGGCGGACGACGGCTCGGTGTCATCGAGCGGGATGGGGGGCTCCCGGAACGCGGAGTCCACCAGGCCCGGCAGCGGCGACGCGACGGCCAGGGGCCTCACGTGCGAGCAGCAGGCGCAGTCCACGCAGGTGGGAGCGCACTGGCCCTGCGCGTCGTCATCCGCGCAGCCGGTGAGGCACGTCTCCGCCTGCCGCGCCGGCCCGAGGGCATGCGCGATTCCGCCCCCCACGGGAGCGAGCAGCATCAGGCAGATGAAGAGCCAGAGTCGGAGCACCGGGGCGGTCTTCTAGCACGCCCCGGCGGAAGTCAACACACCCCGAGAGCAGGGCGAGCGGCGCGAGGAGCGCTGCTCAGCCGCCAATGCCCTTGCGCAGCCGGGACCAGTCGAAGTTGGACGCCGGGTCGTCCTTGCGGCCCTTGGGCACGGCCACGTCCTTGTGTCCGACGATGTTGTTCGCGGGCACCTTGTACTCCTGCTTCAGGTAGCCCACGAGCTGCGTCAGCGCCTTGTACTGCGCGTCGGTGAAGGCCGTCTTGCCGCTGCCGTCGTTGACGATCTCGATGCCGATGGAGCGCGCGTTCACGTCCGTGGGCTTGCCGTGCAGCTCCGAGTTGCCCGCGTGCCAGGCGCGCTTCGAGTCACCCACCAGCTGGTAGATCTTCCCGTCGCGGTCCAGCATGTAGTGCGCGGACACCTTGCTGTCCGGGTTGCGCATCCACGCCATGTCCGCGGAGCCCTTGTTGGACCCGGTGTGGTGCAACACGATGGTGTCGATGTCCGCGCCGTTGCGCGAGTCGCTGTTGGGCGAGGGCGCGCTGATGACCGCGGGCTTGGTGAACTTCCCGGGCTGCGTGGGCGGAGGCGTCGTCGCCTTCGCGAGCGCCTTCTTCAGCGCCGCCGCCGTCTGCTCCCCGTAGTAGCCGGTGGTGGGCACCTTGTGGTCGCCCTGGAACTTCTTCACCGCCGCCTCGGTGGCGGGCCCGAAGCTGCCCGTGCCCGTGTTCATCTGCGCCTGCGTCAGGTAGCCCAGCTTCACCAGGCCCTGCTGCAGCTGCTTCACCTTGGCTCCCGAGTCGCCCTTGCCCAGGCCGGCGGGCGGCGCCGTGAGGGCGGTGGACGCGGCCGCCACGCGCGGGGCGACGGCGTTGGCGCTGGGGGCCTTGCCGGTGCTCACGGGCGCGGCGGTGGAGGCGCGGGGGGCCGTGGTGCGAACAGTCATAGCGAAAAATCCCAGGAATAGTGGATAGCTGTTGCTCTCGCGATTATCGGCCCGGGGCTCCCGGAGTTGTGTGCCGGGAGTGAAACGAAACCGGCCCGGCGTCAGCTTCCCGCGGCGCGGCGCGGCGGCTCGGAGCGTGCGCCGGCCTCACCGTGCACCAGGCTGTACGGGTCCTGCGGATCCCCGCCCAGCGACTCCAGCGCCACCAGGGTGCCCAGGCCCATGCGCCGCGCGTGCTCCAACAGCAGGCGCGTCACCACGTGGTCCTCCAGCGCGTGGCCGGTGGAGTCGAACACCGTGTTGCGCTCGCGCCAGCCCTGGAACTCCTCCGGCTGCTGCACCACGGTGGCCAGGTCCGGGCCAATCTGATCCGGGTGGAGCTGCTGGCACTCGCCCTCCAGGCGCGCCTGGGCGGGGAAGTCCGGCACGACGAGGCTGCGGCGCAGCAGCGCCAGGGGCAGCTCCGCCTTGCCCGGCTGATCCGAGCCCACCGCGTTGACGTGCGCGTGCGGCTGGAGCGCGTGGCCGGAGATGACGGCCCCGGCCCCCGGGGCGACGGTGGTGGCGGTGCAGAGGATGTCCGCGCGCTGCTCCAGGTCCGGCAGCAGCGTGGGCCTCACGTCCAGCCCCAGGAACGCCACGCGCCGCACGAAGGAGCGCGCCGCGTCCGCGTCGATGTCGTGCACCAGCACCTGCTCCAGCCGGAACACGCGGCTGAGCGCGTGCAGCTGCGACACGGCCTGCGCGCCGCAGCCCACCAGCCCCAGCACCCGGCTGTCCGGAGACGCCAGGTAGCGGCTGGCCACCGCCGACGCGGCCCCGGTGCGCAGCGCCGTGGCGAACACGCCGTCCATCACCGCCACCAGGTGGCCCGTCTTCACGTCGTAGACGCTGTGGGACGCGACCAGCGTGGGCAGTCCCGAGTCCCCCCGGTTGCCAGGCAGGGAGGACGCCACCCGCACCGTCAGGCTGTCCCCGCGCCGCAGGGCCGGCATCCAGCCAATCACCCCGGACGGGCGCGGCTGGCTCACCACCTGGAAGCCCTCCCGCTTGGGGACCTGCAGGACGGATTCGTCCAGCTCCCGCAGCGCCACGGTGAGCGCCTGGATGAGTTCGTCCATCAGGACGTCCAGACCCACGCCCTCCACGAGCGCGCGCAGGTCAGGAGGGCCAAGCAGCAGGGTGAGAGGAGCCGGGTGAGTCATGTACGCGGAGTCTACGCCCCTGACAGGAATTGCAATGGGTCAGTTTTGAACACGAATTCCTGTCTCGCTGTGTCTTTTGGATACAGGTGCAGGGAACAACGCGAAGCGGGGGCGGTGTTGGAAGCAGGCGCTCGACGTCCGGCGGACCAGCGAAGCCCCGGCTGCCTGCCCGCCGCCCGAGCCGCTCCACCCCAACGCCCGAGTGAACGCCGCCTTGAAGCCCTCCGTTGCCAGGACGCCCGTGCTCACCGCCGTCTCCGACGAGCCCCGCCTCCCTCCCGTCGCCGATGAGGCTCGCGCCCGCATCCTGCTGGTGGATGACGTCCCCGCGAACCTGCTCGCCCTGGAGGGCATCCTGGAGCCTTTGGGCCAGCACCTGGTGTCCGTGCGCTCCGGCGACGAGGCGCTGAAGGCGCTGCTGTTGGACGAGTACGCGTGCGTGCTGATGGACGTGCAGATGCCGGGGCTGGACGGGCTGGAGACGGCGCGGCTCATCCGCACCCGCGAGCGCACGAAGCACCTGCCCATCCTCTTCATCACCGCGCTCAGCCGCGAGGCGGCCTACGTCACCCGCGGCTACGAGTACGGCGCGGTGGACTACCTGCTCAAGCCCGTGGATCCGGACATCCTGCGCGCCAAGGTGTCGGTGTTCGTGGAGCTGTACCTGCGCGGGGAGAAGCTGCGGCGGCAGGCGCTGGAGCTGGCGGAGCGCCGGCGCGTGGAGGAGGAGCTGCAGCGCGCGACGGAGCTGGAGCAGCAGCTGGTGGGAATCGTGGGACACGACATCCGCACGCCGCTGGCGGCCATCCTCACCACCGCCAACGCCCAGCTGTCCCGCGAGGTGCTGCCGGACGCGCAGCGCAAGGCGTTCGAGCGTGTGGCGCGGGGCGGGGAGCGCATCCAGCGCATCGTGGATCAGCTGCTGGACTTCACCCGCGCGCGCGTGGGCGGCGGCATCCCGGTGGTGCCGGGCGCTGGCGACCTCAACGAGCTGTGCCGCAAGGTCACGGACGAGCTGCGCGCGGCGAGGCCCGAGCGCGCCATCCACTGCGACTTCGCCCACGACAGCCTCCCGGGCGTCTGGGACCTGGACCGGCTGGCGCAGGTGGTGGCCAACCTGCTGGACAACGCGCTCAAGTACAGCCCGAGCGACACCCCCGTGCGCCTGCGCACGTACGAGCAGGGCGTGGACACCGTCTACCTGGAGGTCCAGAACGCCGGGGCCCCCATCCCCGCGCACGTGCTGCCCACGCTCTTCCAGCCCTTCCGCCGCGGCGACGGTCCGGGGCAGCGCGAGAGCCTGGGCCTGGGCCTCTACATCGCGCGCAGCATCGTGGAGGCTCACGGCGGCACCCTCCGGGTGGAATCAGCCCCGGAGGTGGGTACGGTTTTCTCCCTCTGCCTGCCACGTCAGGCTTTGGCGGACGGGCGCGCGCATTCTCCCTGTGGAAGCTTCGCTGCACCGATGACGGCCTGAAACACAAGGCCTGTCGCGTCACGGGCAATGCATTGCAGTGATGGCTGATTCCTCCACCTGAAAGCCATACAACAATCCGTCCACATCAAAACCTCTCATTACATGAGGCAGGTATGTGGAGGGTTTGCTACAATGCCAGACGTCCGGGAGGTGATCCGTCCGGACGCAAGAGTGTCCGCTTTGGGGAGGGTGCGCGACAATGAACGACAACTCGACGTGGATTCCCGTGGATGGAAGCGACCCGATTCGTGCGTGGGTGCGACGCCCCGCCTCTGGGACGGGTCCCGGCCTGCTGCTGCTGATGGTGGAGGCGTTCGAGGGAAACGCCCACCTGAAGCTGATGGCCGAGCGATTCAGTGAAGAGGGCTACGTGGTGGTGGTGCCGGACCTCGCCTCCCGGGGTGAGCCGGAGGAGATGGACCTCAAGCCGGTGGTGGCGTGGACGCGCTCGCTGCCGGAGGTGGTGGGGCTGCGGGGCAAGAAGCAGGTCGGCGCGCTGGGCTATGGCCTGGGCGGGACGCTGGCCGCGCAGCTGGCGGTGCACGCGCACGTGGACTGCGCGGTGGCCTTCTGCGCGCCGGGCATGGAGGACGTGCTCGTGCAGGGCGGTGAGAACGCGGCGCCCGTGGTGCTCCACTACGCGGAGTGGGACGGCTTCGTGCCGCCGGCCGCGGTGGCGCGGGTGAAGCAGCACGTGGGCGTCGACGTGGAGCTCTACGTGTACCAGGGCGTGCGTCACGGCTTCTTCCGCGAGGGGTCCCCGGCCTACCACCGGCCCTCGCAGATGACGGCGCACACGCGCACGCTCGCGCTGCTCAAGCGGGTGATGGGGCCGCGCTACGACCTGGCCGCGCTGTGGGACAAGCACACGGAGCTGGAGTTCGCCGCGCGGGACGCGGACGCGACCATGAAGACCATGGTGTCGCACCCGTACGTCAACAGCGTGCCGGTGATGACGGGCGGTGTGGGCGCGGAGTACCTGCACCGCTTCTACGCGAACCACTTCGTGAACGCGAACCCCAAGGACACGAAGATGACCCTGCTGTCCCGCACCGTGGGTGCGGACCGCGTGGTGGACGAGTTCATCTTCAGCTTCACCCACGACATCGAGATGGACTGGATGCTCCCGGGCATCCCGCCCACCGGGAAGTACGTGGAGGCGGCCTTCGTGGCGGTGGTGAACTTCCGCGGCGACAAGCTCTACCACGAGCACATCTACTGGGATCAGGCGTCGGTGCTGGTGCAACTGGGCCTCATCGACCGCAAGGGCCTGCCCGTCACCGGCGGTGAGGCCGCGCGCAAGCTGCTGGATGAGACCCTCCCGTCCAACACCCTGATGGAGAAGTGGGACGAGAGCGCCCCCTCCAACCTCAAGGCCGGCTGACGCCGGGCTGACCCCCGCGCCCCGGGGTCATGTCTACCCAGGGCGCGGTGTCTGACTTTCAAGCGCTGGGATACGCGGAGCCATTGCGCCGGCTCCTCTGGAATGTCCACAATGCGCCACCTCACTGGATGGTCCAGGGGGGCTACGTTTCCCAGACTTCCTCTGGATTTGGCGCCGCTCCCGGATGCGACTCTCCCTGTCCCAGAAGCTCACGTTGGCGCCGCTGCTCGTGGCGCTGTTCTTCACGGCCCTCTTCTTCGGCTACCTCATCCCGCGCGTCAGCGCCGCCTTCGAGGCGCAGGGACGGGACGTCGGCGGGGCGCTGCCCGCGGCGCTGGCGGCCACGCTGCCCGCGGCGATGCCGGGGGGCCAGACGGAGTCGCTCCAGTCGGTGCTGGACCAGGTGGCGCGCCACCACCAGGTGGCCTACCTGGCCGTCTTCGACGGGTCCGGTCAGCTGCGCGCGGTGGCGGGCGAGTACGCCCCGGCGATGCGCGAGCTGCGCGACCGGCTGGCGCGCGCGCAGGGTGAGGCCACGTTCTACGTGCGGGACGCGGAGCTGCTGGACGTGAGCTCACGCTTCGCGAACGGGGCGGGCAGCGTGCACGTGGGCTTCAACCGCACGGCGGCGCGCGCGCAGGTGAAGGCCATCACCACGGGGGTGAGCGTGGTGATGCTGCTGGCGCTCGCGGCGTTCGTGGCGGTGTGCATCATGCTGGCGCGCCGGGTGGCGGCGCCGCTGGTGCAGCTGACGGAGGCCGCCCAGCGCATCGCGGAGCACGGCGACCTGCGCGAGACGGTCCGCGTGGAGGGCACGGACGAGGTGGCCCAGCTGTCGAAGGCCTTCTCGCTGATGACGTCGAAGGTGAAGGACCTGCTGCAGCAGCTTCAGGCGTCGTCGGACCTCTTGCGCGGCTCGGTGGACCACCTGAACGACTCCGCGGGCCGGCAGAACGAGATGGTGTCCCGCCACGCCGCCGCGCTGCAGGAGACGCAGGTGACGGCGCAGGAGATCCGCCAGACGTCCGTGGTGGCGTCCCGCGCGGCGGAGACGGTCATCGACGTGGCGGAGCGCGCGGAGGTGCTGGGCAAGACGGGCGAGATCGCCATCACGGAGAGCATCGAGGGCATGGTGGCCCTGCGCGCCCAGGTGGAGCAGATCGCCGAGCGCATCATGGCGCTGGGCGAGCGCACCGAGCAGATCTCCGGCATCACGGAGACGGTGAAGGACCTGGCGGACCAGTCCCACCTGCTGGCGGTGAACGCGGCCATCGAGGCGGCGCGCTCCGGGGAGCACGGCAAGGGCTTCGCGGTGGTGGCCCGGGAGATCCGCGGCCTGGCGGACCAGTCCATCCGCGCGACGAACCAGGTGCGCGGCATCCTGGCGGACATCAGCACCGCCATCTTCGCCACGGTCGAAATCACCGCCGCGGGCACGCAGCGCATGGAGACGGGCCTGGCCCAGGTGCGCACGTCCGGGGACACACTGCGCCAGCTGTCCTCCATCGTGCGCGACAGCGTGGTGTCCGCCCGTCAGATCTCCAATACGGTGAACCAGCAGGCCACCGGCATCGAGCAGATCTTCACCGCCGTGAACGAGCTCAACACGGTGATGGGCGACACGGTGAAGCGCATCTCCACCACCAGCGAGTCCGCCGTGTCGCTCAAGCTCCTGTCGGAGCGCGTGGCGGCGATGGTGCGCGACTACCGGCTGTAACCGCGCGGGGGCGGGGCAGGAACCGCTCCACCACCTGGGCCACGGTGCGCGTGGTGGCGGCGCCGGGTTCGTTCACCCGGGCCGCGAGGAAGGCGGCGCCCAGCCGCGCCACCGACGACACGACGAAGAGCACGTGCAGGTTCACCCACAGGTGGCCGCCCAGCATGAACTGCTGGGGCACCTGCGCCGCCAGCGCCCCGCCCAGGGCCGCGGCCGCCGCGTAGGCCAGCCCGCCCGCGGTGGCGAACGCCGCCAGGTAGAAGGGCCGGCCCCGGCGCGGCGCCACCGTGAGGGGCAGCGCGAAGATGGCCAGGCCGTGGCCGCTCCACAGCGAGCCCGCCAGGAGCACGTCGAACAAGAGCGGCCAGAGCGTCCCCGCCGAGGGCAAGAGCCACAGCATGGGGATGGCGCTGATGCCCAGCGAGCAGCACATCAGCACGGGCTGTGCGCCCAGCCGGTCGATGGCGCGGCCCCACAGGGGCGCCGTCAGCACGCGCACCCCCGCCACCGCCGCCGCGTGCAGCGCCATGATGACGAAGGTCATCTTGAGGTTCTGCAGGCTGTGCAGCGCGAAGAAGGGCGCGGACACGCCCACCGCCGCGTTCCACGCCACCTGATACAGCAGCACCCGGCGCGCGCCGTCGTCCTTCCACGGCAGGAGCGCCGCCTTGAGCTCCAGCTTCGGCGCGCTGCCCGGGGGCGCGGGGTCATGCTGCGCGGCCATCATCAGCGTGGTGACGACGCCCATGACGCACGCGGCGAGCGCCAGCAGCGGCAGCGCCAGGCCCACCCCGTCCAGCCCCTTGAGCCGGTCCATCAGCAGGCCCGCGGTGAGCGACGCGGCGGTGCCCATCAGCGTGGTGAGCGCGGTGCGCTTGCCGAAGAAGCGGCCCCGCACGGCGCTGGGGACCAGCTCCCCCATCCACGCCACCCAGGCGTTGTTGCCCACCACGGCCAGCAGCGCGGAGGCCCCCGCCACGGCGAGCAGCAGGTGCTGCTGCCCCTCCAGCGACAGGCCCAGCCACGGAATCAGGGCCATGGGCAGGAGCGCGAGCCGCGACAGGCACACCGCCGTCAGCGCCACGCGCCGGTGGCCGAAACACAGGGTGAGCCACGCGGCGGGGAACTGCACGAACTGCGCGAAGAACGGCAGCGCCGTCATCACGCCCACGAGGAAGGGCCCCAGCTTCAGCGCGATGGCCCACGCGGTGAGGACGGTGGGACCCGCGCACGCGGTGAACACCTCCGCGAACATCCCCTCCACGACGGACACCCGCAGGGACGCGCGGAGCCGCTTGTGGAGGGGCGGGCCCTGGCGACCGTCCGGGGGAGGGGGGGCTCCCAGCAGGGGCGCGGACGAGCCGGGCAGTGAGGCGCCAGGGCGGAAGAGGGGGACGCCGGTGGCGAGGGAAGCGAAGCTCTGGACGAGGCGACGGCGGAGGGCGGCGGACACTGGGATTCGTTTCCCATGGCCGCGCATTCCCTCTCAATCGGACCCCAAAGCGTCCGCCAGGGCCGGCCGGACACCAACCGGGCTTATCCCCTGCGTTCGACGCACTGTCCGCCCGCCTGGTGGGCAGAAGGGATTCAGGTGCAGTTCACGCGGTCTTGAACTATATGAACGGCCCGGAAGGAGACCGCGCACATGGATGTCGCTCACGAGCTGACGGAGTTTCTGGGGCAGGTGGAGCAGCGTCTGACCGAATTGCTCGCGGATGGCGACGTCGGGCCGGACGTGAAGGGCGACACGCTGATGGATGCGGCGCGCCACCTGTGCCTGGGCGCCGGGGGCAAGCGGGCGCGCCCCATGCTCGTCCGCCTGTTCGGCAGCGTCGTGGGTGTGCCGGCCGCGCGGCTGGTGGACGTGGGCGTGGCGGCGGAGATGATCCACTCGGCCAGCCTGCTGCATGACGACGTGGTGGACGCGGGCATGTTCCGCCGCGGGCGCCCGACGGTGAACGCGCGCTGGGGCAACATCGTCGCGGTGATGAGCGGCGACCTCATCCTGTCCACGGCGCTGTCGCGGCTGTCCATGCTGGACGCGCGCCTGGTGCAGAGCGGCCTGGCCATCGTCACGGAGATGACCCGCGCGGCCATCGCGGAGGTGGAGGCGCGCGGCGACCTGAACCTGCCGCTCACGCGGCTGCGCTACATCGCCGAGGGCAAGACGGGCTCGCTGTTCGGCTGGTGCGGCAAGGCGGCCGCGACGCTGGCGGATCAGCCGGAGGCGCAGGCCCGCTTCGACGCCTTTGGCCGGCACCTGGGCGTGGCGTTCCAGATCGCCGACGACATCCGCGACATCCTGGGCACGGACGTGGGCAAGCCCCGGTACGCGGACGTGCACTCGCGCACGCCGTCGCTGCCCATCCTGCTGGCGGTGTCGCGGGACGAGTCCCTGCGCCGCAAGCTCAAGGACGCGTGGGCGTTCTCCGTCATCACCCCGGAGCGCACCCGGGAGATTGGCGCCGCCATCGAGGCCACCGGCGCGGTGGAGGCGTCCATGGACATGATGAACGCGGAGATCGGCGCGGCGCTCGACAAGCTGGGGCCCTTCGCCAACGACGCCGCGGGTGCGGAGCTGATGAGCTGGGCGCACCGGTTGTCGGAGGGCATCGCGCAGCAGGTGAAGGGGCGCGCTGCGTGAAGGGCTACCTGTGGACAGGGGGGGATCCCGGGAGCCAGAAGACCCTCGCGCCGCCGGACAATGGGCGGCTGGCACCGTGGGAAGCCATCGCGGTGGAGGCGGTGGGCAACGTCATCGAGTTCTGGGGCTTCAAGCGCAACCAGGGCCGGGTGTGGGGCCTGCTGTACCTGCGGGGCGAGCCGCTGACCGCCGGTGAGATTGAACGCGAGCTGGACCTGTCCAAGGGCGGCGTGTCCATGCTGCTGCGCGACCTGGAGCACTGGGGCGTCGTCCAGCGGGTGCGCGTGCCGCAGGACACGGTGTGGCGCTACGCGGCGGAGACGGACCTGGTGCGGATGGTGACGCACGTGGTGGAGGAGCGCGAGGCGTCCTTCGTCACCCGCATCCGCGCGGACCTGTCGGAAGCGCGCCGGCTGGCGGAGGTCGCGGGCGGCGTGCAGCCGGAGAAGCTGCGGCGGTTGGAGCGCATGGCCGTCCTGGCCGAGCACGTGGAGCGCGCGCTGCGGCTGTTCATCAAGACGTCCCGCCTGGACGTGGGCGGGGTGCTGGGCGCGTTCCGCGACGGCGCCCTGTCGCGCAAGGGCGAGCGGTAGGCAAGACGAGGGCACACGCATGGATTCGCACTACGACCAGGTGATGAAGGCGCGCGAGCAGGCGGACGCGAACGCCCCCCGGCGCTACTTCGCGTACTCGACCATCCTGGACCGGGCCGCCTTCGACGAGTGGAAGCACCAGCACAGCTACGGCTTCTTCGAGCTGCCGGAGGGCCGGCTCGCGGAGGCGCTGGACGTGGACCTCGTCTACGACTTCCCGTCGCGCTGGTGGGGCGGCCGGGTGGCGGGCCTCACGGACGCGCCGGGGGCGCGGGTGTACGGCCGGCTCTTCGAGATTCCCGGCAAGGACTGGCCCATCGTCCAGCACAAGGAGGGCTTCGTCACCAGCATGTGCGTGGAGCGCACGGTGCGCGTGCGCGTGGAGGGCCAGGAGGTGGAGGCCACCGCGTTCGTGACCAACCCGCGCCGCGCCTCGTCGGACGGGCCGGTGAGCCCGCGCTTCGTGGAGGCGCTGGTGCGCGGCGCGAAGAGCGCCGGGCTGCCCGCGGACTACGTGGAGAAGCTGGCGCGCGGCGAGACGCGCTGACGGACTACGGCAGGCGGAGGGGCTCGATGCGGTAGAGCGCCCCGGCCTGGTCGTCGCTGACGATGAACGCCCGGCCCGGGGCCAGGGCCACGTCCACCGGCCGGCCCCAGATGCTCTGGTCGGGGTTGATGAAGCCGGTGACGACGTCCACCTCGGCCGTGGGCTGGTGGGTGGCCAGGTCCCACGGGAAGGCGGTGACCTTGTAGCCGGTCCGCACCGTGCGGTTCCACGAGCCGTGGTAGGCGACGAGCGCGCCGCGCTTCCACTCCGGGTTGAGCTCCCCGTCGTCGAAGAACGTCAGGCCCAGGGGCGCCGAGTGCGCCTGGATGCCCTGGTCCGTCCGGTCCAACGCCGCGCAGTCCGCCTTCGAGCCGTCCCGGTTCATGTCGTAGTCGCGGTCCAGGGGCATGTGCTTCAGGCCGCTGGCCGTGTCCGGGTTGGGGTTGCAGAAGGGCCAGCCGTAGTGGCCGCCCTGGCGCACGGAGGCGAGGGCCTCCGGCGGGTGGTTGTCCACGTACTCGGAAATCACCTGGCCGTACTGGCCGGTGTCGTCGTCGAACGGGTAGGGCGTGTTGTCGCGGTTGTTGACCGCCACCCACAGCGTGTCCGTGCCCGGCTCCCACGCCAGCCCCTCCGCGTTGCGCAGGCCCCTCGCGAACAGCTCGCGCGAGCCGCCGCTCCAGTCCCACCGGTAGATGGCGCCGCGCAGCGGGTCGCTGGTGGTGTCGCTCAGGCACACGTTGCAGGTGGACGCGATGGACACGTAGACGCGGTGCTGCGAGTCCACCGCGAGGTTCTTGAGCTCGTGGCCGTAGGCGCCCTGCAGCTCCGGCAGGGACGCGTCCGGCAGCCCGGAGACGACGGTCTCCACCGCGCCGCGCGCCGCCTCACCGGCCGTCCAGCGCGAGCGCGTGACGCGGTCCTTCTCCGACAGGAAGACCCACACCTGCCCGTCGCGCTCGTGGAAGACGAGGTCGTGGGGCCGCCCCAGTCCGCCCGCCCACTGCGTCACCTCCGGCGCCTGGCCCGCGCGGGGACGCACCTGCATCACCTTGCCCTGGCCGGGCACGGAGACGAGCAGGGTGCCCTCCGGCGAGAACGCGATGAAGCGTGCCCCCGGCACCCGCGCCCAGACCGACACCGTCATGCCTGATGGGATGTTCAGGGAGCGCGGCACGTCGAACGGCGCACCCCGCAGGCCCTCGGGGACCTGGACCTCCGTGGCCTGGAGCGTCCACCCGGGAGGCGGGCCGGCGTCCGGCGTCACGCCCGCGTCGCTGATGCCCGCGTCCACCACCACGCCCGAGTCCTGGGGAGCGGAGGGCTCGGGGGCGTTGGACCGGCAGCCGGACTGCAAGGACGCCAACCCCAGGAAGGTCGTCAGCACGAGTGGTAGCCGCATGGTCCCATCTTCCCAGCCGGGGGCTCCGAGGGAAGGTGAGCGGCCAAGGGCCCTGGATCCACTGAACGGAACCTGAACAAACCTTCAGCCAGTTTTCGCGGTCCTCCGGACGGCCCTGAACAAACCTTCAGCCAGTTTTGCCGTGCCGCGAAAGGGTCGTGCCTACATGAACACAAGAGCAGCTTCATGTCGACACATGAAACATTGATGCATTTAATGCATGCATTTGTCTTGCTTGTGATTGATTGTCTTTGTTTTTGATGTTTCATGTCTGTGATTGGAGTGTCGGGCGCTGGGCTCCGGATCAGAACGGCGCGGACCGGGCTTGACGGCGGAAGGGCGTTGTGGCCTCATGAATTTGATTTCGATAATCAAAATCAAATGGAGGTCGCGATGCTCGGTCAGGGATGCTGCAGGGCGGTGCTGGCGCGAGGCCCGTGCGCGGAGGTGACGCGGTGCAGCTGTGGGCACATCCACCTGGCGGTGGGGCCTGTCACCCTTCGCCTGGAGGAGGACGTCCTGCGCGCGCTGGGCCACACCCTGGTGGAGGCCATCCAGCAGTTGGAGGTGCCGCACGCGCCCTCGCACGAGGCCGAGGTGTCCGAGCCGCCGGCCCCCGCCGCCGCCCACGGGGCGCCCACCGGTGGGTGGAAGCAGTGAGCCTCCGGGGCACGCTGCGCTGGGGCGGCTTCGAGCGCTCCGCGAGGGACCGGCGCCTGCCGGCCACGGCCATGGCCTCCGTGGACTTCCCGTCCATGCAGCGGCTGTCGTCGCGGCTGGAGGAGGGGACGGGGATGGCGCGGCGCCAGGCGGAGCAGTCGACCTTCCTGGAGGCGCTCTTCCACGGCTCGTGGAACGGCGGCGTCTACGGCCAGTTCGTGCGGGCCCGTCACTACGTGAACCACCTGCGCCAGTTGCACGTCGTCTACGAGGCGCTGGAGTCCGTGCTGCCGGCGCTCAAGGACGGCCCGCTCGCGCGGGTGCTGCGGCTGCCGGAGCTGCGGCGGACCTCCGCGCTGGTGGCGGACCTGGACTGGTTCTGCGGCGACACGCGCACGAAGCCCTTCGCCTGCGCGGAGACGCGGCTGCACGCCGAGCGCATCCTCGAGGTGGCGGCGGAGGCCCCGCACCTGCTCATCGCCCATGCCTGGGCACGCTGCGTCCAGGACCTCTTCACCGCGCCCCAGCGCTCGGGGCTCATCGCGCGCGCGTTCGAGCTGGAGAACGGCCGGGGCACGGCCTTCTACAACGCGGTGTCCGCCGGAGAGCTGCTCGCCTTCCAGGCCCGGCTGACGGCCCGCCTGGACGAGGTGACGCTGACGGAGGGCGAGGCCCAGGAGGTGGTCCAGGAGGCGCGGCTGGCCTTCCGCATCCAGGCGCTCATCTGCGACGAGCTGGCGCGGGATGCGCCGGGGCTCGACGCGCCAGGCGGTAGCCCCGGGTAGGGTGGGCCGGAACCCACGCGGAGGTGGCCCGACCCCACGGGTCACCTCCGCGACGGTGGGGTGATATGCCCTTTCGTGACAGTCACGCTAGGATGGCTGATCGTGACACTCCAGATGACCTCTCCCATCGATCGCCGCGCTTTTCCCCGCATCCACGCGCCCCTCTACTCGCGTCCCGCGCGAATGAAGGTGGGCGACAAGAAGCAGGTGCTCGACGTCAGCCTCGGGGGCGCGCGCATCTACTCGGACGAGCCGCAGGACGTGGGCTCGCGGCTGGACCTGGAGCTGTTTTTGCCCGACGGCAGCTCGGTGGAATGTACCGCGCGCATCGTCTGGGCCATCAAGTTACCCAAGGACGCGGTGGCCCGCTTCGAAGTCGGCCTGTCCTTCATCGACGTGCCGGAGCCCATCCTGGAGCGGCTGAAGACAGTGCTCGTCACGGATGAAACATAGACGCGCTGTCCAGCTCGCGCAGGTCGTCCGCTTCCAGCTTCAGGGAGAAGGCCCCGAGCAGCTCCTTCACCTGCGGCACGGACGTGGCGCTGGCGATGGGCGCCACCACCGTGGGCCGCGTCTCCAGCCACGCGAGCGCCACCTGCGACGGCGTGGCACCCCGGCGCTCCGCCACCTTCTTCAGCGCGGCGACGACGCCCCAGCCCTTCGCGTTGCCGTACTTCTTGAGCACGTTGCCCGCGCGCGGTGACGCCGGCGGCGGCTGCCCCTCCTGGTACTTGCCGGTGAGGAAGCCCGCGGCCAGCCCGAAGTAGGGCGCCACGGCGAGCCCCTCCTTCTCACACACCCGCTGGAGCGCGCCCTCGAACTTCGGACGCTCCACCAGGTTGTACTCGGGTTGGATGACGGTGTAGCGCGTGAGCCCCAGCCGCTTCTGCGTGTCCAGCGCCTCCTGCGCGCGCTCCGCCGAGTGGTTGCTCAGACCCAGCGCCTTCACCTTGCCCGCCTTCACCAGCGCGTCGAAGGCGCGGAGCGTCTCCTCCAGGGGCGTGTTCGGGTCGTCGTAGTGCGAGTAGTACAGGTCGATGCGCTCCACGCCCAGCCGGCGCAGGGACGCGTCCACGCTCTTCTCGATGTGCTCGCGCGTGAGGCCCTTGCCCAGCGCCGTCTCCGCGCCGACCTTCGTTGCCACCAGGAGGCGGTCCTTCGCCTTGCGCGAGGCAATCCACTTCCCCAGCACCGTCTCGGACTCGCCGCCCACGTGGCCGGGGATCCACCGCGAGTACACGTCCGCGGTGTCCACGAAGTTGCCGCCGCCCTCCACGAAAGTATCGAGCACGGCGAACGAGGTGGCCTCGTCCACCGTCCAGCCGAAGACGTTCCCGCCCAGACACAGCGGGAACACCTCCAGGCCCGTCGTTCCCAGCTTCCGCTTCGCCGCCATGCCCCGATTCCTTTCGGTGAGGCCGGGGCGTCCTACCCCGGCGTGAACCACACCACCGACAGCGGGGGCAGGGTGAGCGCCGCGGACGCCGGCTGGCCATCCCAGCCCGTCGCTTCCGTGTGCACCTGGCCCCGGTTGCCCAGGCCGCTGCCGCCGTACTCCCCGGCGTCGGTGTTGAGCAGCTCCACGTAACGGCCGTGGAGCGGGAAGCCCACGCGATAATCCTCGCGCGGCACCGGCGACATGTTGGCCACGCACACCACGTGGCGCCCGGGCGTGCGCGAGCGGCGCACGAAGGCCAGCACGTTCGCAGCGGAGGCGTCCGGCTGCAGCCACTGGAAGCCCACCGGCTCGCTGTCGGAGTCGTAGAGCGCGGGCAGGTCGCGGTAGATGCGGTTCAGGTCGCCCACCAGCTTCTGGATGCCCTTGTGGCCCGGGTCGTGGAGCAGGTGCCAGTCCAGGCTCTTGTCGTGGTTCCACTCCGCCGGCTGGCCGAACTCGCCGCCCATGAAGAGCAGCTTCTTGCCCGGGTGGGCCCACATCCACGCGAACAGCGCCCGCAGGTTGGCGCGCTTCTGCCATTCATCGCCCGGCATGCGCCCGTAGAGGCTGCCCTTGCCGTGCACCACCTCGTCGTGGCTGAGCGGCAGCATGAAGTGCTCGCTGAACGCGTACAGCAGGCCGAAGGTGAGCTGGTTGTGGTGGTACTGCCGGTAGACGGCGTCCTTGGAGAAGTACGACAGCGTGTCGTGCATCCAGCCCATGTTCCACTTGAAGTGGAAGCCCAGGCCGCCCTCGCTGACGGGCTGGGACACCTTGGGCCACGCGGTGGACTCCTCCGCGATGACGACCACGCCCGGGTGCTTGCGGCGCACGGTGTCGTTGAGCTCGCGCAGGAACTGGATGGCCTCTTCGTTCTCGCGGCCGCCCCAGCGGTTGGGGATCCACTCGCCCTGCTTGCGGCTGTAGTCCAGGTAGAGCATGGACGCCACCGCGTCCACGCGCAGCCCGTCGATGTGGTACTCCTCCAGCCAGAACAGCGCGTTGGCGATGAGGAAGTTGCGCACCTCGTTGCGGCCGAAGTTGAAGACGAGCGTGCCCCAGTCCGGCTGCGCGCCCTTGCGCGGATCCGCGTGCTCGTAGAGGGACGTGCCGTCGAAGTTGCCCAGCGCGTGGCTGTCGCGCGGGAAGTGGCCCGGCACCCAGTCCACGATGATGCCGATGCCTTCCTGGTGCAGGTAGTCCACCAGGTAGCGGAAGTCGTCCGGGTGGCCGAAGCGCGACGTGGGCGCGTAGTAGCCGCCCACCTGGTAGCCCCAGGAACCGCCGTAGGGGTGCTCGGACACGGGCAGGAGCTCCACGTGCGTGAAGCCCGTCTCCTTCACGTAGCGGGACAGCTCCGGCGCCAGCTCGCGGTACGTCATGGGCCGGTCGCCGTCCTCCACCACGCGGCGCCAGCTGCCCAGGTGCACCTCGTAGACGCTCCACGGGTGGTGGGCCGCGTCCACGTGCTTGCCGCGCGCCTCCAGCCACGCGCTGTCGCCCCACGCGTAGCGCTGCAGGTCATGCACCACGGACGCGGTGGCCGGCGGCGTCTCCGTGCGGAAGGCGAAGGGGTCCGCCTTGAGCAACGCGCCGCCGCCGTGGCCGGGGCGGATTTCGAACTTGTAGCGGGTGCCCTCGCCGACCTCCGGGACGAACAGCTCCCAGATGCCGGAGGAGCCCATGCGCCGCATGGCGTGCAGGCGCCCGTCCCAGCCGTTGAAGTCGCCCACCACGGACACGCCGCGGGCGGTGGGCGCCCAGACGGCGAAGGACGTGCCCTTCACGCCGTTGTGGTGGATGAGGTGCGCGCCCATGCGCTCCCAGAGCCGCTCGTGGCGGCCCTCGCCGGCGAAGTACAGGTCCATCTCACCGATGGTGGGCAGGAAGCTGTACGGGTCGCGCAGCGTGAAGACCTTCTTGCCCGGGTACTCCACCTCCAGCAGGTAGCCGAAGGGCTCCGTGCGGCCGTTGATGCGCGCCTCGAAGACGCCGCCGGTGCGGTGCACCATGGGCACCTTGCCGCCGAACTCCGGCAGGACATGGATGGCCACGGCCTCCGGGCGGTAGGCACGCACCACCACCGCGTCGCCGTCCGGATGGACGCCCAGCATGGAGTGGGGTTCCGGATGGCGCAGCTCCACCACGCGTTGCAGCTCCGCGTCCACCTGTGCTCTGTCCGCCGGCTTCCTCACTGGGCATCCTCCATCCGCAACAGGGCCTCGACGGGGATGCGCACCCAGTCCGGCCGGTTGGCGAGTTCGTAGCGCACTTCGTACAACAGCTTCTCCAGCTCGAAGGCGCGCAGCATCACGTCGAAGGCTTCGTCACTGTCGGGCAGGAAGGCCGCCCCGCGCGTCGCCTGGCGGTAGCCCTCCAGGAACGCGTCGCGGGTGGGGCCCACGCGCCCGCGCGGCTGCCCGCCTTCCAGCGACACGGTGGCCTCCGCGTAGTCGAACGAGCGGATCATCCCCGCCACGTCGCGCAGCGCGCTGTACTTCTCCCGGCGCGCGGTGAAGGAGCGGGACGGCTCGCCCTCGAAGTCGAAGAAGAGCCACTCGTTCTGCGAGCGCAGCACCTGGCCCAGGTGCAGGTCGCCGTGGATGCGGATCTTCTGGCCGGAGGGCGCCACCTGCGCCAGCCGCTTCGCGTACGCGATGAGCCCCTCGCGCCGGTTCTCCAGGTCCGCGTGCAGCCGCCCGGCGTCCGCCAGCGTCACGCCCAATTCGCCCACGATGGACGCGCTCCAGCGCTGCAGGTCCTCCTGGAGCAGCGGCTCCGGGGAGAAGGCCAGGTCCTCCGGCCCCGCGGAGGCGAACGCCTTGTGCAGCTCGCCCAGGCGCGCGCCCAGCTCCCGCATCTCCCCGAGGAAGCGCTCGGAGAGCGCCTTCTCCTGGCGCAGCCGCTCCAGCGTGTACTTCCAGCCGTCCACGGCGTCCGGCACGAAGCGGTGCGCCACCGCGAGCGTCGCGCCCGCGGGCCCCTCCAGGTTCAGCGCGCCCACCAGCTGAGGCGTCGCGCGGAAGTCCGTCTTCGTCGCGAGGAAGCGGCCCACCTCGTACTCGGGGTTCACGCCCGCCTCGAGCTTGCGGATGACCTTGATGATGATGCGCTCGCCCAGCACCAGCGACGTGTTGCTCTGCTCCACGTTGAGCCGGCGCACGCCGAGCGGATCCGGCAGCGCCACGCCGCTGTCGGTGGAGGCGATCCACTCGCCCACGACGCGGCCGGAGCCGGACGACACCACCCGGCCCTCGCGGGCCAGGTTGAAGACGGCGCGCACGCAGTCGTCGTCCTCCAGGGCGCTCACCAGCCCGTCCGCGGTCTGCCGGGCCTGGAGTTGGTAGCGCTCCGGCTGGCCCAGCTCGTAGACGACCTCGATGATGGCCAGGGTGAAGGAACACGCGCCCAGGTTCATGGTCACGTGGTCCACCACGCTGACGCTCTTGATGGGCCAGGCCTTGCCAGCGAACCAGCGCTGGGTCTTGAGGAAATCAGGCAGCTTGGTCAGGTCCAGGGGCGTCACGCGGGGTTACTCCTTCGCCTGCAGCGGCTTGTCCAACCGGAACCACAGGAACATGTAGGGCCCCATCGACAGCTGATAGGGCAGGTCGCTGATGCGGGGGAACGCGGTCTCTCCAATCAACTCCACGGGGATGCTGCCGGCGAACTCGCGCAGGTCCAGCACGCCCGGCTGCGCGAAGCGCGACAGGTTGCACACGACGAGCACCGTCTGGCCCTCCCACTCGCGCACGAAGGCCAGCACCTTGCGGTTCTCCGTGGCGAGGAAGCGCAGGGTGCCCATGGCGAACACGGGGTAGCGCTGGCGGATGCCAATCATCCGCTTCACCCACTGGAGCAGGCTGGACTTCTGCCGCTCCTGGGCCTCCACGTTGATGGACTGGTAGCCGTAGACGGGGTCCGCGATGACGGGCGCGAAGAGGCGCGCGTAGTCCGCGCGGCTGAAGCCCGCGTTGCGGTCACCGGTCCACTGCATGGGCGTGCGCACGCCGTTGCGATCGCCCAGGTAGATGTTGTCGCCCATGCCGATCTCGTCCCCGTAGTAGAGGACCGGCGTGCCGGGCAGGGTGAACAGCAGGCTGTGCATCAATTCGATGCGACGGCGGCCGTTGTCCATCAGCGGCGCCAGCCGGCGGCGGATGCCCAGGTTGATGCGCATGCGCGGGTCGGTGGCGTACTCCCGGTACATGTAGTCCCGGTCCTCGTCCGTCACCATCTCCAGCGTCAGCTCATCGTGGTTGCGCAGGAAGATGGCCCACTGGCAGGACTCCGGGATGTCCGGCGTCTGCTGCATGATCTCCACGATGGGCGTGCGGTCCTCGCGGCGCACCGCCATGAAGAGGCGGGGCATCACCGGGAAGTGGAAGCCCATGTGGAACTCGTCGCCCTCGCCGAAGTACACGCGCACGTCGGCGGGCCACTGGTTCGCCTCCGCGAGCAGCACCTTGCCCTGGTACTCGGAGTCGATGGTTTTGCGCAGGCGCTTCAGGAACGCGTGCGTCTCCGGGAGGTTCTCGCAGTTGGTGCCCTCGCGCTCGAAGAGGTAGGGCACGGCGTCGCAGCGGAACCCGTCCACGCCCATGTTGAGCCAGAAGCGCATGACGTCCAGCATGGCTTCCTGCACTTCGGGGTTGTCGTAGTTCAGGTCCGGCTGGTGGCTGAAGAAGCGGTGCCAGAAGTACTGCTTGGCCACCGGATCCCACGTCCAGTTGGAGCGCTCCGTGTCGGTGAAGATGATGCGCGCGCCCTTGTAGGACTCGTCCGTGTCGCTCCACACGTACCAGTTGCGCTTGGGGCTCTTCGGGTCGCGCCGCGCCTCCTGGAACCAGGGGTGCTGGTCGCTGGTGTGGTTGACCACCAGCTCGATGATGATGCGCAGCCCGCGCTTGTGCGCCTCTTCCACCAGCCGCTGGAAGTCCGCCAGCGTGCCGTAGTCCGGGTGGATGCCGTAGTAGTCCGCGATGTCGTAGCCGTCGTCACGCAGCGGCGACGGGTAGTGCGGCAGGAGCCACAGGCAGTCCACGCCCAGGTCCTGGAGGTACGGCAGCTTCTCAATCAGGCCCGGGATGTCCCCGTGGCCGTCCCCGTTGGAGTCGTGGAATGCGCGGATGTGCAGCTCGTAGATGAGCGCTTTTTTGTACCAAAGCGGATCCAGGTCCATACGCCTCTCGGAAGGGGTCACTCGAAGTAGTCGAACGCGTGTTCGGTGCGGCGGTAGCGGTACACGGCGTAGATGGCCGCGGGCTGTTCGGGTGTCAGGCGCACCTGCACGTCCGGGCCCTGCCACAGCGAGCGCTGGTCGCCCATCAGCTCATGCACCTGATAGGTCTCCTCCGCGTTGACGCCCAGCCACTCCATGGGCACGTGGAGCAGCGCCTCCTGCGGCGCGTACGGATCCAGGCTCACCGCCACCAGCACCGTGCTGAGGCCATCCGGCGAGCGCTTGCCGTAGAAGATGACGCGGTCGTTGTCGGACTCGAAGAAGCGCAGGCCCTGGTACTGCTGGAGCGCGGGGTGCGCCTTGCGGACGGCGTTGAGCTTCGCGATCCAGCCGGAGATGTTGCCCGGCCGGTCCCAGTCCCAGGCAACGAGCTGGTACTTCTCCGAGTCCAGGTACTCCTCCTTGCCCGGCACCGGGCGGCCCTCGCAGAGCTCGTAGCCCGAGTACATGCCCCACACCGACGACAGCGTGGAGGCCAGCGCCACGCGCAGGCGGAAGGCGCCGGGGCCCGCGTTCTGGAGGTTCTCCGGGAGGATGTCCGGCGTGTTGGGCCAGAGGTTGCCGCGGAAGTAGTCCGACACGGGCGGGCTGGTGATCTCCTCCAGGTAGCTGCGCAGCTCGTCCTTGAAGAGGCGCCAGGTGAAGTACGTGTACGACTGGGTGAAGCCCACCTTGCCCAGGGCCTTCATCACCTTCGGGCGGGTGAAGGCCTCCGACAGGAAGAGCACGTCCGGGTGCAGGTCCTGCACCTCGCGGATGAGCCAGTGCCAGAACTGCATGGGCTTGGTGTGCGGGTTGTCCACGCGGAAGGTCCGCACGCCGTTGTCCACCCAGTGCAGGACGACGGACCTCAGCTCCTTCCAGAGGGCGTCACGCGCGGGGCCCATCCAGTCGAAGTTGACGATGTCCTCGTAGCGCTTGGGCGGGTTCTCCGCCGTCTTGATGGTGCCGTCCGGGCGGTGCTGGAACCACTCCGGATGCTCCTTCACGTACGGGTGGTCCGGCGAGCACTGGAAGGCCAGGTCCAGCGCCACTTCAATGCCATGCGCCTTCGCCGAGTCCACGAACGCGCGGAAGTCCGCGAGCGTGCCCAGCTCCGGGTGCACCGCCTTGTGGCCACCCTCCGCGGCGCCAATGGCCCACGGGCTGCCCACGTCACCGGGCTCCGCGCGCAGGCTGTTGTTCTTGCCCTTGCGCGCGGTGCGGCCAATGGGGTGGATGGGCGGAAGGTAGACGGTGTCGAAGCCGAGCTTCTGCACGTAGGGCAGCCAGCCCTGTGCGTCCTTGAACGTGCCGTGCGTCTTGCCGTCGCGCTTCGCTGAACGCGGGAAGAACTCGTACCAGGCGGCGGTGCGCGCCTTCTCCCGGTCCGCGAACACCTCCAGCACCTTGTCGTACGTGCGAGCGAGCGTGCGGTCCGGATGACGTGACGCCGCGTCCGCCAGGTCGGGGGACAGCGCGGCGAGGAGGTGGTCCGGCGTGGGCGGCGTGCGCAGGCGGGCCCCGGCCTCGGCGAGCACGCGGTGGTCCTCCGCGGACTTGCCCTTGGCGCGAGCCGCGGCGCCCTCCAGCAGCGCGGCGCCTTCCAGCAGCTCGCTCTTCACGTCGCGGCCGGCGTCCACCTTGCGCTTCAGCTCATGCGCCCAGGTGCGGAAGAGATCCGGCCAGGCTTCAATCGTGAATTCGTATCGGCCATTGTTCGCGAGGGGGATGGAGCCTTCCCAGGCGTCGTTGTTCTTGAAGGTGAGGGGGACCTCGGCCCATTCGGTCTTCTGGGCGGCGGGAGTCACCTGACGCCAGCGGGCGACGGCCACGAGCACGTCATGGCCTTCCTTGAAGATGTCCGCCCGGACGGTGAGGCTCTCTCCGGCGACGCGCTTGATGGCGTAGCGCCCCGCGTCCAGCTCCGGCTGGACGTTCTCGATGAACACGCTTCCGAGTCGTTCGGTCATATCGGCTGGCGGCCCCTTATAGGACTCTGAGTCAGTGGCTCCAGGCGGCAATGTGCGGGTGTGGTGGATTGAAGATGGCGACCGCCCGGTCGCGTTGGCCTGTCAACGTTAGGAACGGAGTGAGCGGTCGCCCACCCCGACGGGCTGGGTGGATGGCTCCCGATAGTTGAAGCTGGGATCCGCCCCTCCGGTTGCGGTATCCGGGACGAACATGGCGCCAACCGACTCCGCTGCTCAGCAAGCGAGTGACCTGTCGGCCGATCGCGACCTGCTGAAGCAGGTGGCGCTCGGCAATGCGGCGGCCATGCGGGATGTCTACGCGCGGTGCTCGGCGCGAGCGTTCGCCATCATGGTGCGGCTGCTGCCCACGCGTGCGGACGCGGAAGAGGTGCTGCAGGAGACCTTCCTGGAGGTCTGGCGCCGCGCGCGAGATTTCGATCCGGCGCGCGGCGGGCTGGAGACGTGGGTCACGACCATCGCGCGCACGCGGGCCATCGACCGGCTGCGCTCATTGGGCACGGTGTCGCGCATGGTGGAGGGCGTGGCCCAGCAGCCCCCGCCGGTGAGCGCGACGCCGCCTTCGCCGGACGACTCCGCCTCCGCGGCGCAGGACCAGGCGCGGGTGCGAGCGGCGATGGCCCAGCTGCCGCCGGAGCAGCGCGAGGTGGTGTTGCTCGCGTACTTCGACGGGCTGTCCCAGAGCGAGATTTCGCAGAAGACGGGCCAGCCACTGGGCACGGTGAAGACGCGTGCGCGGCTGGCGTTGGAGAAGCTGTCGCTGCTGCTGGAAGCGCGGCCCGAAAGCGCATCCGGCTGAGTGCAGGACAGTGGCCCTGTTCCGAGGGGATGGGCGGTGAAGCAGGCTTGGCCCGTGTCCGCCTTGCCGTCACCCGGTGGGCCCCCAAACCTTGCGTCTGTTTGGCGAACCCGAGGGAGGGGGCGGACATGCGCAAGATGCGGGAGACGGGGACGGCGTTGATGAACGCGCGGGAGATGCGGCTGGTGCTGGCCAGTGCGCCGCGCAACCTGATGGAGCTGTCGCGGCGCGAGCTGATGGGGATGGTGCGGCGCGCGCGCGGCATGGTGACCCAGTACGAAAAGCTGGCGGACCGGCTGCGCCGTGAGGCCAGGCGCGTCCCCATGGGAAGCCGCATGATGGGCGGGAGCCTGGACACGCGGCGCAAGGCGGCGCTGTTCCGCACGGCGCTGACGCGCTTCGAAGCTCAACTGAGCCGGATGGAGAAGGCGCCCGCGCGCAAGGCGAGGCCCACGATGCGCAAGCGTCCCACGGCGAAGAAGGCAATGCGGCCCGCGGCCCGTACCACTCCGGTGACGCGCAAGAAGGCGATCACGTCCAAGAAGGCGATGCAGCCCGCGGGCTACGCGCGCCGGGGGCCGGTGAAGACGCGGACGCACAAGCCCCGTCGCATACCGGGGATGAAGGCGCGTGCGAACACGCCCCGTCGCATGCCGGGGATGAAGACGCAGGCGCACCGGACCACGAAGACGCGGATGCCGACGCGTCGAACCGCGACGCGGTAGCTCCTTTTCGGAGGAGGGAAGCCGGACCGCGTCCAGCTCGTGATCCGGCGAGGGGAGGGGAGCTGGACTGTGTCCGCCCTGCGTCAGGGCGGACACGGTGGGGATGGGCGCGGGTCGGGGGCGCGATGTTCGCGAGTTCAGAAGATGCGCACGTCGAGTTTCGTCCCACCCCATGGGCACGGGCAATCCGATGCTCAGTCCGGTGGCGAGGTGGTGGGAGTGTCCAAGGGGACATGACGCGGCTCGTCCTCTTCGCGCACGAACCCGCCGGGACGTCCGTAGTCTCTAGCGGGTGGATGCTCGGGCTTCAGGTCTGCCTCCGCTGACAAGCCGCACGCACGGGTCCGCCCGTCGAGCAGGTTTCCCGGCACGTTCCCTGTGACGCGCTCCCCACCATTGTCATCAGGGGATTCGCTCACGACGGTGGGAGCCAACAGCGCATCGCTGACTGTCTCCGTTTCCACGGGGACAGCCTCCGCATGAGGGGCGGGTGGAACCTCAAACGTTTTGTGTTCCTCCTCAGCTGGCGTGAGGCCACCGGGACCGTGCTCCGCCATGCAGTTGCGTGCGTCCCGCGCGGAATCCGGTCCGGTAGCGGGTGATGAATGCTTCCGAGTGGCAGGAGAGAAGGCGTCCAACAAGCCCTCATCGCACGCCTCCAGCAGCGCCGGCAGTTGGTGCTGGATCGTCCGCACATCCCGCTCGTTGAGGGCGTGCATCGCGCACCTGGCCCATGCACTCAGCGACTCGCCACCCATGAGGGATAGCAGCCGGATCGCATTGCCCCTCATGGCCCGTTGCAGCGACTGGACGAGGAGCATGTGCCCGGGACGTGAAGCCGTGTGGGCCGCCAGCCGCAGCAACTCGAATTCCAACTGCGCGCAGCGGGCACCGGGCTCCCAGCGCGCCGCGTCCGAGAGCGCGTAACAGACGGACTCCAACCGGTCCACCTGTGACGCGGAGGCCTTCGTGCAGCATTCGGCCAGCAGGTCCACCAGCACCTGCCGCCTGAGACTGAAGAAGCCCTCCAAGAGCCGCCGGCCGGCCTCGGTGTGCCGGTGATGCAGCGCCAGGCCCAGGTTCTCCAGCGTCAGCGACTCATCCAGCGCCACCGCGCGCGTCTTTCGACCGGGGTGTTGCACCACCAGGCCTCGCGCCGCCAGTCGCCGGAACGCCTCACGCACGGTGCCCCGGCAGCAGTTGAACTCACCCGCCAGCTTCTCTTCCGAGGCGAACTGCCCCCGCGGCAGCATCCCCAGCGAAATGTAGCGCTCGAGTTGCTCCTCCACGTACGCCACGCGTCCCACCCGCTCCATCACCGTCCTCCTCCTCGCCCACGCCACGCGCATCCAACCAGAGGGGTCTGACATGGACTCGTGGGACCGAGGCCCTCGTGGCCGTCCACCCCTGGGTGCCCCACGCCACAAACCTGTCCGACAGTCGGACAGGTTTGTGGAAGACGGCACCCGACGGCACCTCTGTCCCTGGTCTCGCGTCGCCGCCCTCGCGTGCATGGCGTCGCGGCCTACCGTTGCGCCTCGCACGACGTGGGTCTTCGCGGGGGGATTCAGGGCACGGGATTTGCTGACGAGCGTCTGACGACCTGGTTGGGAAGCGGAGCATGCGCAGGTCCTGGCCACGCGCATTGGGGATGGCTGTGGTCGAGCGGTTCGAGCCCGCGCGTCAGCTGGCGACGGTCCAGAATGTGGTGACGCGCGCTGCATCACCTCTTTCTCCGTCACCCTGGTGGCGATGCCAGCGGGCCGGTGAATGCGACCTCCAGGCCTCCGTACTCCGACGGTGCCAGGGTCATCTTCCAGCCGTGCAGCTCCACCACGTTGTGCACGATGTGGAGGCCCAGGCCCTGGCCTTGCGGCTCCCTCGTCCGGGCCGCGTTACCCCGGAAGCGGCGCTCCAGGATTCTTGAGCGCTCCTCCTCGGAGATGCCGGGGCCGTCGTCGATGACTCGCAGGCTGAAGGTCTGCTGTCGCGTCGTCTCCAGCACGACCGCTACGTGGCCGTCCTCGCGCCCGTAGCGGATGCCGTTGAGCACCACGTTGCTCACTGCCTGCTCGAGCAGCGTCTCGTCGCCCATCACCCATGTGGGCGTCGCTGGCACTCCACTTTCCAGTGCGATGCGCTGCGGCCTCGCGATGGGCTGGTGACGGCCGAGCACCCGTGACACCAGCGCATTCAGGTCCACCGGTGCGTGCTGCACCTGCGGTGCTCCTGCCTCCAGCCTCGCCGCCGCTCCCAGGTTGTGCACCAGTGAGGCCATGTAGTGCGCCTCGCTCATCGCAGACAACATCAGGCCCGACTCCAGCGGCTCTCCCGTGCGCATTCGCTGCTGCATCGCGGCCAGGTGGCCCTGCAACACCGTGAGCGGCGTCATCACGTCGTGCGTCGTGTTCGCCAGGAAGTCTCGCAGCGTCTGCTCGCGCGCTTGCTGGTGCGCCATCTGCGCTTGAATCTCCGCTCTCGCTTGCTGGAAGGCCCGGGCCAGCTCCGCGATCTCGTCGCTGCCGTTCACCGTGACGGGTTGCTCGTAGCCGCTGCGCGACGAGGCCCGTACCTCCTCTGTCAGACGGCGCAGGCGCTGCACGACCGGTCCGAGCGCCACCACCATCGCGGACAGGAGGAGCAGCGTGGGCACGCCCCAGACGTATAGCGGCGGAAGCCCTACCTCTGGCGACTCCGCGGGCTCCACGCGACGCGCGAGCACGTACTCACATGGGCCTCCGTCCCAGGGCATGCGCATCAGCAGGTCCTGCACCAGCGCGCCGTCCGTCTTCGAGTAGCGGCGTACGCCCACTCCGTCTTCCAGCACGCCCTTGCGAAGCTCGTCGTCCAACGCCGGTGCCTGCGGGTTGCGTGAGGCGAATTGTCCGTCGAACGGATAGAGGTTCACCGGTGGCAGGCGCCGTCCCAGCGGACCTTGGCTTCCCATTCGCGGCGGGCCTTCATCCCCGGGCCTGGGGCCTCCAGGGCCGGGCCCGCTGCCTGGGGGTTCGTTCGGTGCGACGGTGCCCGATGGCGGCCCTCCGCTGCCGTCCGGCAGGCCCTCGCGCTCCCAGGGCGGGCGCTGGGCGCGGGTGCGGACCATCCAGGTTTCCGGCGCGGCCTCGCAGCGCTCGCGGCCGCCGGACTGCATCTGCGACAGCGTGGACTCGATGATGACTTCGTCCGTCGTGCGGCGGCGCACCGAGTGCTCCACCTGCACCAGCGCGAACACCGCAGGCACCGTCACCGCCACCGCCGTGAGCGCCAGGCGCAACCGCAGCTTCACGCATCCTCCCCGGGCACCAGCCGGTAGCCGACGCCCCAGACCGTCTCCACGCACTTCACCGGTCCCAGCTTGCGCCGCAGCCTCGACACGTGGACGTCCAGCGTGCGCTCCGTGCCCTCACGCTCCGGGTCCAATACGTGCTCCACCAGCCACTGCCGCGTCACCGCCTCCTGGCGCCTGCGCGCCAGTGCCGCGAGCAGTTCGAACTCCACCCGTGTGAGCTCCACCGGCCGCCCCTGCACCTGCACGGTGTGCCCCTGCAGGTCGATGCGCAGCGGGCCCACCTCCACCACCACCTGCTCCTTCTGGAGGGTGGGGCGGCGCAGGCGCGCGCGCACTCGCTCCACCAGCTCCTCCGGCCAGAAGGGCTTGGTCATGTAGTCGTCCGCGCCCAGCTTCAGCGCACGGACCTTGTCCAGCGTGTCGTTGCGCGCGCTCAGGATGAGCACCGGGACCTCCGAGAAGGTCCGCAGCGCCTTGAGCATGTCCAGGCCATAGGTGCCGGGCAGCATCAGGTCCAACACCACGAGGCTCACGTCCGGCAGGTCGCCGGACACCAGCAGGCGGCCCTCGCGCCACCACACGGGCTCGAAGCCCGCGCCCCTCAGGTGCCCGACAATCTGGGACCCGAGCTGGTCGTCATCCTCCACCAGCAGGATGCGCTCGCCCATGCGCCATGCCTCCCTTCGGACACGCCACCCTAGTTCAGGGCATGCCGCCGTCGAAGCTTGGCGGCGGAGGCCCCATGCCGCCATCCCAGCCAGGCGGGGGACCCATGCCACCGTCGCCGCCCGGCGGGGGACCTCCAGGGCCACCACCGCCGCTGCCTCCCGGCACGGCGCACGACGCGCTCTCCCGCGAGGAGCGGATGACCAGCGTCTTGGACGCCAGCATCGCGCCGTCCGACATGCGCTGCGTGGCGAAGAGGTAGTTGCCCACGGAGTCCGCCGAGATGACCGTGTCGTTGGCGTTGGTCGTGTCGCGCGCGCCGCGCGTGTTGTAGAGCGGCTGGTGGTTGACGATGTCGTCGCTCGTCGTGTCGTCGAAGAACAGTTGCGACGTGACGAACTCCTGGCCGTTCACGCGCACCGTGAAGTGGATGTGGATGGTGCGGCTGCTGTACCAACCGGGGAAGCAGGTGTCGAAGTCCACGCGCCCGTTGGCGTCCGTGGTCTGCACGCCTCGGAACCAGCGCGCCGCGCGGGCTGTCGCGTCACCGGAGGTGCAGAAGTCGCTCGCGTCCTCGCCGGAGTACAGGCCTTCCGGCGCGGCGTGCCAGATGTCCACCGTGGCGTTCGGGACGGGCGCGCACGACTCGTTGACGATGAGGAACGCCAGGCGCACCGGCAGGCCGTCATGGCCCTCGCTGATGTCCTTGCGGTCCACCGTGGTCGCGTAACAGGGGCCCAGCGTGGCCTCGCAGGTGAGGTTGCATACGGTGCCGATGCCCGAGGCGAACGGATCCGGGTACGTGGCGGCGGCCGTCATCGCCGCGGTGCCTCCCGTGGCCCAGACACCCGGATCCACCACTCCGGAGTCCGTGCCCGTGTCCGTCACCGTGCCCGCGTCGGCGCCGGTGTCGCCGCCGGTCGTGTCGTCGCCACAGGCCACGAGCAGCTTCGCCACGGGAACCGCGGCCAGCGACAGGCCAATGCCGCGCAGGATGCTCCGGCGCGTGATGACCTTGGGGGAAGGGTCCTGGGGGGATTCGCTCTTCATCCGGGGTTCCTCCGGGAGCTGCGGAGCCAGGAGCGGCGGGGGTGCCGCTCGAGGACCGTCCGGGGCTGATGGACGGTGAACCGGGTTATCGCGGGAGAACCTTAAGCAATCCTTGCGCGGGAAGACCGCGACTCAGGAAAAGCGCACGCGGAAGGCGGCGAGCAGCGGGCCCGCTGCCCAGCCGTCCGCGGTGGACCTGGGCCCACCTTCCGGGAGCGCCGCGCCCAGTTCCTCCAGCGCGGGCTTCATGGACTCGAAGGCGTGGAGCGCGTCCGCCGCGTTGTCGAAGAAGCGCGGATGCGACAGCCAGCCAGACACGCCGCAGGTGACGACGTGGAAGGAGCGCGAGTCGTCCGCTTCGTAGGTGAGGCGCAGGAGGCCGCGGAAGCCCTCGTCCCGCACGATGGTGCCGCCCTGGCTGCCCATGCCCCCGAGCGTCGCGCCGCCCTCGTAGTCGCTCCAACCCGTGTCCGCGTGCATGGCCTCACGCATAGCACTCCGGAGGCTGACCCGGGCGGAGTGACAGGGAGGCGCAGCGCCGTTGCCCGTGGCTCCTGTCAGGCGGGGGGAGCGGCGCCTGGCGTGGGGTTGCACGCCGGTTGTCGCCCCTTCCGCACCGACCAACGTTTGCGGTGTGGGGGGATGCCGTCATGTCCGCGGAAACAATCCATGAGCCGCGTTACTCCGAGGAGATCGTGCCCTTCCTCGCGGGCGACGGCCGCGCGCTGCACCTGGTGCACCTGCGCGGCGTCGAGAAGGCGGACAAGGGGCCGGTGGTGCTGGTGCATGGGGCGGGAGTGCGCGGGAACATCTTCCGCGCCCCGGTGCGCCAGACGGTGGTGGATGCGCTGATTGCGGACGGCTACGACGTGTGGCTGGAGAACTGGCGCGCCAGCATCGACGTGGAGCCGGGCGAGTGGACGTTGGACCAGGCCGCCGTCCTGGACCACCCACCCGCCATCCGCACCGTGGTGGAGAAGACGGGGGCGGACAAGGTCAAGGCCATCATCCACTGCCAGGGCTCCACCAGCTTCACCATGGCCGCGGTGGCGGGGCTGCTGCCCCAGGTGGACCTCATCCTCACCAACGCCGTGTCCCTGCACCCGGTGGTGCCCGCGACCGCGAAGCTGAAGCTGCGCTACGCCGTCCCGCTCGTCTCCAGCTTCACGCCGTACCTGGATCCGCAGTGGGCCTACGGCGGCCCCACGCGCACGGCGCGCGTGCTGACGCGCGTGGTGAAGGCGACGCATCACGAGTGCGACAATCTCGTCTGCCGCTGGACGAGCTTCACCTACGGCACGGGCTTCCCCGTGCTGTGGCGGCACGAGAACCTCAACGCCCGGACGCACGACTGGCTCCAGCACGAGTTCGGCCCCGTGCCCTTCACGTTCTTCCGCCAGATGGAGGAGTGCGTGCGCGCGGGCCACCTGGTGCCGGTGGAGGGCTTCCGCGCGCTGCCGGAGGACCTGGGCGAGCGCGAGCCCCAGACGGACGCGCGCTTCGTCTTCTTCGCGGGCGAGGAGAACCGCTGCTTCCTCGCGGAGAGCCAGCGCCGCAGCTTCGAGCACCTGGAGCGCTTCCACCCGGGCCGGCACGCGCTGCACCTCCTGCCGGGCTACGGCCACCTGGACGTCTTCATGGGCAAGCGCGCGTCCCAGGACGTCTTCCCCCTCATCCTCTCCGAGCTGGATCGCTCGCTGCCGCACTGACGAAAGGCAATGCCATGTTCCTCCCCCGACGCATCCAGCGACAGACCGGCCGCTACTCGCGCGTGGACGGCATCCCGTACGCACTGCCGGTGGATTCAAAAGGCGCCCCGGCGCTGATGGCCGCCTTCACGGTGGACGCCCGCCGCGCGGCCAACCTGCTGCCCGGCAACGAGCTGCACCCGCTGCGCGTGTCGCGCGACCGGGCCGTGCTGCTCATCTCCGTCATCGACTACAAGCAGACGGACATCGGCGCGTACATCGAGTTCAGCATCGCGCTGGCGTGCACGCACGGGCGCCGGCCCGCGCCGCCGCTCCTGCCGCTGCTGCTCCAGAAGCACTTCGGCGTGGGGCAGTACGTGGTGGACCTGCCGGTGAACACGGAGGTGTCCGTGAAGGGCGGCAAGGGCATCTGGGGCATGCCCAAGCACCTGGCCCGGCTGGACTTCCGGATGGAGGACGGCTCCGTGAGCAGCCGCTACGAGGAGGGCGGCCAGCAGGCGGTGCGCGTGCGCATCGAGCGCCCGAGGTTCGCGTGGCTGCCGCTGCGGATGGCGGCGGTGAACTACTGCGCCTTCCGGGGCATGTTGATGAAGTCCACCATCTACTTCCGGGGCCGGTTCGGCTTCCGGCTGGGCAAGCGCGCGTGGGGCACGCTGGAGCTGGGGGACCATCCGCGCATCCAGATGCTGAGGGACCTGGGCATCTCCCCGCGCGCGTTCTTCACCGGCTTCTTCCCGTCGTCCAGCGGTGTGCTGGATGACCACTTCGAGGCGTGGTTCCTCACCCAGCCCACGCTCCCGGAGGCCACGTACCCGGAGGGGCTGGAGAGCGTGGTGGACCTGGGCCAGGACCAGACGCCCATGCCGCCCCCGGAGTCCGACGGCGCGCTGGCGGGGACGCTCCAGGAGGCCCTGCCGGTCCACGAGGTGCGCTCGCGCGAGGAAGCCCGGCCATGAAGCGCGGCGGCCTCTTCGACCTGGTGAATGCGTGCCTGCTGTTGCTGTGCACGTCCATGTACCTGGGCACGGGCTGGTCGCTCATCCTGTTCTCGTTCCCCATCGCGCCCCAGCTCACGGTGGACAACTACTCCCTGCAGTTCGTGCCTCAGGTGCAGGCGGCCACGCGGTTCTTCACCTGGATGACGGCGGTGATGCTGCTGTCGTCCGGGGTGCTGGCGTGGCGGGAGCGCAAGACGTCCCTGCGCTGGTATCCGCTGGGCGTGCTGCTGGCGGTGGTGGCGGCCACGCTGCTCACGCGCATCTACATCTTTCCGTACAACGACGAGATGGCGGCCGGCATCACGTCGCCTGAGCGGCTGGGCGAGGTGCTGGGCGCGTGGATGCGGATGAACCGCGTCCGCGTGGGGCTGTGGACGGTGCAGTGGCTGCTGACGCTGGGCTACTTCGTGCACCGGGTGCTGCGCGCGGAGCAGCCGGCGGGGGCGCGCGTGCGCTACGGGCTGGCCGTGCCGCCGCGCCGGGAGGCCCACGCATGAGCCCGGCCGCTTCGCGATGGCTGGAGCGCCAGGCCCGCGTCAACGGGCGTCCCTGGCGCTGGACGCTCGCGGCCATCGGGTGGATCACCCTGGTGACCGGCGCGGCGCAGATGCTCCTGCCGGGGGTGGAGCTGCGCCTGCTGCGCGCGGATGCGTCCGCCGCGCCCGCGCACTTCTTCCGCATCGTGGGCATGTTCATGGTGCTGTTCGGCGGCCTGCTCCTGCACGGCCTGCACGAGCCCCGCGCGAACCCGGCCGCCTTCCTGTGGACGGGCCTCCAGAAGGTGGGGGCCTGCGCGATGGTGGCGATCGGCGTGGGCCGCGGCCTGCTGTCACCGCTGGCGCTGGGCGTGGCGGCGTTCGACGCGCTGAGCGCCGCGCTGGTGCTGGGGTTCTACGCTTCGCTGCGCCAGCGCGAGCAGATCATCTCCGTGCTCAAGCCCCAGACGGTGGACGAACCGTCTCCGGAATCCACCAGCCCCTCCGTCAGCACGCTGCGCGTGGCGGACGCGACCCGCGAGCCCAAGCCGTTGGGCCGGCCGCTCCGGGCGCTCGGGGAGAATCACGGCGTCCAGGCTTCGCCGGCGGAGGCACCCCGGCGCTCGCTGGTGCTCGCGGGCGGTGGCATGCGCGTCGCGTGGCAGGCGGGCGTGCTGCGCGCGCTGACGGACGCGCGGCTCTCCTTCAGCCACGCGGACGGCACGTCAGGCGGCATCATCACGCTGGCGATGTGGCTGTCCGGCCTGTCCCCCGCGGAGATGTGCGAGCGGTGGCGGACGCTGGACGTGAAGGACTTCGTGTCGCTGATGCCGCTGGACGACTACACGCGCCCCTGGAGGCTCCACGCGATGGGGGACGCGGACGGCATCATCGAGCACGTCTTCCCGCACCTGGGCGTGGACGTGGACGCCATCCGCGCGAACCGCGAGCGCGCGGGCACCTTCAACGTCTGCGACTTCGCCCGGAAGACGAACGAGGTCATCCCCCACACGGACGTGGACCGAGACCTGCTGGTGGCGGGCGTCTCCCTGCCGCTCTTCATGCCCCCCGTGGCGAGGGACGGCCACCTGTACCTGGACTCGGTGTGGATCCAGGACGCCAACGTGATGGAGGCCGTGCGCCGGGGCGCGGACGAGGTGTGGATCGTCTGGTGCATCGGCAACACGCCCCGCTACCACGACGGCTTCTTCCGGCAGTACGTCCACATGATCGAGTTGAGCGCGAACGGCGCGCTCTTCGCGGAGCTGGAGCAGGTGCGCGAGCTCAACGCGCGCATCCTCGCGGGCGAGCACGTGCCGGGACACGCGCGGCCCATCACCGTGCACCTCATCAAGCCGGAGCACCCGCTGCCCCTGGACCCGGACTTCTACGCGGGCCACGTCACGGCCGCGACCCTCATCGACCAGGGCTACTCGGACGCCTGGCGCTACCTGACGGTGGCGGGCGCCCAGGGCCTGCCCCTCACCCCGGAGATCACCCAGATGACCGAACCCGCCAATGACCTGACCTTCCGCGAGACCATGTCCGGCCCCCTCGCGATGGGCACCACCGACCCGGAGGCTGGCGCGCATGACGGGCGCTCCACGCCCTTCACCATGCACTGCACCATCACCATCGACGACATGGAGGCGTTCATCCGCGACGCCGACCACTCGGCCCGGCTGGTGGCGCACGTGCAATACAAGCCGCTGGGCATGGACCTGCCGGTGCGCGAGGGGCGCTTCAACCTCTTCCGCTCCACGGATGATCCGCGCACGAAGATCATGACCTACGGCCTGCGCTTCCAGGCCAACGGCCAGGACTACTACCTGGACGGCACGAAGACGCTGCATGACGACCCGGGGCCCGACCTCTGGCGCGACACCACGCGCCTCTACAGCTACCTGCACGAGGGCCCGGACGCGCGCGGCCCGGTGGTGGGCGCGGGCGTGCTGGTGCTGGGCATGCGGGAGCTCTTGCACCTGGTCTCCAGCATGCGCTCGTCGCGCGGGGGCGTGGAGGGCGCGGGCATGGTGGCCCGCTTCGGCCACCTGTTCCTGGGAGCGCTCTGGGACCTCTACGCGCCGGAGGCGCCGGTGCGCGAGCGGGAAGGGGAGGCCACGCATGGCCACGAGGGCTGAGCACTTCGACGTCGTCATCGTGGGGTCCGGCTTCGGCGGATCGGTGATGGCGTGGCGGCTGGCGGACGCGGGCCTGCGGGTGTGCGTGCTGGAGCGGGGCAAGGCGTATCCGCCGGGCTCCTTCCCTCGCAGCCCGCACGCCATGCGCCGCAACTTCTGGGACCCGAGCAAGGGCATGCACGGCCTGTTCAACCTCTGGTCCTTCAAGGGGCTGGGCGGCGTGGTGTCCGCGGGGCTGGGCGGCGGGTCGCTCATCTACGCCAACGTGCTCCTGCGCAAGGACGAGAAGACCTTCATCCACGAGGACCTGCGGCGCGGCGGCTACGAGGACTGGCCCGTCACCCGCGCCGACCTGGAGACGCACTACGACGCCGTGGAGCGGATGATGCGCGTGCAGCGCTACCCGCTGGAGCACGCGCCCTATTCGACGACGGCGAAGACGCTGGCCATGAAGCTCGCGGCCGAGCGCCTGGGCCGCGCGGGGGACTGGCAGCTGCCGCCGCTGGCGGTGACGTTCGGCAACCCGGGCGAGGTGCCTGTCCCCGGCGAGCCCATCCGCGAGGAACTTCTCAACCTCCACGGCCGCAAGCGCACCACCTGTCACCTGTGTGGTGAGTGCGACATCGGCTGCAACACGGGCAGCAAGAACACGCTCGATTACACGTACCTGTCCGCGGCGAAAGACGCCGAGGCGGTGCTGCGCACTCGCGCGGAGGTGACCGAGATGTGGCCCGCGGAAGGGGGCGGCTACGTGGTGCAGTACCTGGACCACTCGGACACCCCGGAGGACGTGCCGCGCGAAGGTCCCCGGTCCATGTTGCCGCGGACCACCGTGACGGCGGACCGGCTGGTGCTGGCGGCGGGCACGTTCGGCACCCCGTATCTGCTCCTGAAGAACCGGCGGCACTTCCCCGGGCTGAGCGGACAATTGGGCACGCGCTTCTGCGGCAACGGGGACCTGCTGGGCTTCATGCGCCAGTGCCATGACTCGAGCACCGGCAAGCAGCTGCCGCGCATCCTGGACGGCGGGCACGGCCCGGTCATCACCAGCGCGCTGCACTTCCGGGCCAGGGAGGAGGGCGGCACGGGCCGGGGCTACTACATCGAGGACGCGGGCTACCCGGAGTTCGTCAACTGGCTCTACGAGGGCGCGCACCAGGTGCCGCTGATGAAGCGGGGCCTGCAGCTGGCGTGGCGCCTCATCCGCGGGTGGACGGGACTCACGCGCGACTCCGACGTGAGCGAGGAGATCTCCGAGCTGCTGGGCGACTGCCTGGGCTCCGCGACTTCGCTGCCGCTGCTGGGCATGGGGCGCGACATCCCCAATGGCCACATGCGGCTGACAGCGGACGGGATGCTGGACATCGACTGGCGGATGGGCAGCTCGCGCGAGTACTTCGATGAGCTGCGCCAGTCGATGGCGGACATCGCCCGCACGCTGGAGGGGAAGCTGGTGCAGAACCCGCTCAGCTACCTGAGCCGGGTCATCACCGTGCACCCGCTGGGCGGCTGCCCCATGGGGCACGGGCCGGAGACGGGCGTGGTGGACGCGACGGGCCAGGCCTTCGGCCACCCGGGACTGTACGTCGCCGACGGTTCGATGATGCCCGGCCCCACCGGGCCCAACCCGAGCCTCACCATCGCGGCGCTCGCGGACCGCTTCGCGGATGCGCTCATTGATTCGCACCACCGTGCCACGCGGGGACATGCGTCGCGGGCACCCGAGGAGGGAACATGGCCGTCCGCGCCTCCGATGTGAGCCGCATGCCGGGCCGGCGCACGGAGCCCGCGCCCCAGCCGCGGACGCCTCCGGGCAAGCCGATGGTGTCGTGGTTCGACCCGGCCGTGCTCGCGAAGTCCGGCGTGAAGGCGCTGCTGTCGGGGACGTTCGGACGGCAGGCGGACCGGCGGTTGCTGGACGCCGTGTCGCAGCCCCAGCCGCTGTGTTTCGACTACTCGGAGACGAACACGGAGCACCCGCGCGACGAGCTGTGGCTGGACTACGTGTCGGACCTGGGCGACGGCTGGGACTCCACCTACGCGGTGGCCTCCACGGTGATGGCGCCGAAGCTCGAGCTGACGGACGCCTGCGGGAAGACGCACTCCACGGAGGGCGGTGACGTGCTCGTGTTCGGTGGGGATGAGGTCTATCCGACCGCGAGCGTGGAGGAGTACCAGGCGCGCACGGTGGTGCCCTACGAGGCCGCCTTGAACAGGCGGCGTCCCCGGCCGCACCTGTTCGCGGTGCCCGGCAACCATGACTGGTACGACGGGCTGGTGTCCTTCACGCGCCTGTTCTGCCAGGGCCGCCACTCCAAGGGCTGGCACACGCGGCAGCGGCGCAGCTACTTCGCGCTGAAGCTGCCGCACGGCTGGTGGCTGCTGGGCACGGACATGCAGCTGCAATCCGACCTGGACCTGCCGCAGGTGAGGTTCTTCCAGAAGGTGGCCCGGAAGAAGATGGCACCCACGGATCGCATCATCCTCTGCAACGCGGAGCCGGCGTGGATCAAACAGCAGGTGACGCCCCACGCGGGCCGAGGCTTCCTGGACAACAACATCGACTTCCTGGAGCGCAGGGTGTTGGGCAAGAGTGTGAGCGTCTTCCTCGCGGGAGACCTGCACCACTACCGCCGGCACCAGGACGCGGCTGGGCGGCAGAAGATTGTCGCGGGTGGGGGAGGGGCCTTCCTGCACCCCACGCACCTGCCGAAGAAGGACCAGTCGCCGGGCGGCTTCGAGCTGAAGGAGTGCTTCCCGCCGAAGCGGACGTCGCGGCGGATGACCTGGCGCAACCTGCTGTTCCCGGTGCTCAACCCGTGGTTCGGCGCGTTCATGGGTGTCGTCTACACGCTGCTGGGCTGGGGCATCGCCGCGAACCTCAACGAGGGTGCCATGGGTGCGCCTTCGTTCCAG
>NZ_JAFIMU010000004.1:935000-1092671 GCF_017302985.1 Corallococcus macrosporus | reverse complement strand
AGGGCCACCGCGAGTTGCAGGAGGAGGCGCTGACCATCAGAGAGTCCGGCCTTCGGGATGGAGCGTCCCCAAAGAGTTGGGGCGCCATCAAGGTTGCGATCGAGCTGCGCTCCCAGGAGTTTCTTGAGATCGTCGCGCAGCCGCTGGTACTCGGCGACAGCCAATGTCTTCTCATCGTCAGGGATGGTTACCTGGGGATGAGTGGCCTGGAACCAGCGGTCCTGCACACTACCAATATAGGCAAGGCAGCCATTTTCGAGAGGCTCGAAGCCTACCTCCTTACGCACCTGGTCTGCGGCCGCAAGGGTCATGTGACGGACCTGCATGAACGGGTCCGCAAAGTCCACGGGCCGAGGCACATAGTGATGGATCGGCTTTTCGTTCCGGGGGTTCTTGAGTTCAACCAGTGCGACAAGCGCCAGTGTTTCCTCGTTTCTTTTTATCAAGCGCTCTTGCTCGTTGATCTGCTTCTTGAGCGAACCCAAGGAAAGCTCTTGGATTGTCTCCTGAAGCTTGAACTGCATGGCTGACACACGGTCCTGCCGGATGAACACATCTCTCCGCAGGAACTCCTGGTATTCCGGCAGTGGATATTGCTTAACGGCTTCGTAGATACACCTGAGGAGCCGGGACTTGCCGCCTCCGTTTGGCCCCGCGAGGACGACCATGGAACCCAGCCGGTCCATGGTCGTACGTTCCATCCCTAAATCCAGGTAGTTCCTGGGAAGTCTTACCGCCGAGATCTGCATCAATCCTCCAGCCGAGCCAAGGCGCGGAGAGTCTAGCTGCCCTGCGCAATGGTTGCGGACTTCGCATCAGGTCTGGACAGAGAACCTTAGCGACACGCATCGCGGCTTCCGGGGCATCCTTGCGACGCGTGGGCCTTGCCACCGGGTTCGGGTACGCTTCAGGCGCGGCCGGGTGCATGGGGCCCTGGCCGCGACAGGACGGGGGCATCGAGGATGAGCGCGGTCGTCGCGGGCGTGTGTCTGCTGGTGGAGCTGGCGCTGGGCGTGGCGCTGCTGGTGGGCACCTTCTTCACCCTGGCCTTCAGCAGCGAGTCGTATCGGCACACCGCCACGCCGCTCCATCACGCGTTGAACGGGCTGGCCTTCGTGCTCGCCGTCCTTCCGCTGCTGCTCACCTGCTGGGTCGGCTGGCGGCGCTTCCTGTCGGACCGCCCCTGGGATGCGGTGCCGCTGGGGATGGGCCTCCCCCTGGTGGCGCTGGTGGCGTGCGCCGTCTCCGCCTACCTGTCCATGATGGGGGGCGCGTGGGTGACGTCGCGGCACCGCGAACAACAGGAGGTGGCCGCGCGGCTCGCGCTGCGCGCCGAGGTCGAAGGGGGTGCCGTGCACAAGGCCTGTGACCTGGTGGCCGCGGACCCTCGCGCCTCGGCCGGGGACATGCGCCGCTGCCGCGAGTTCATCGAGTCCCGCCCCGACACCGAGGCCCGCTGGGCGGAGCTCACGAAGTTCACCGACTCGCGGGGGCTCTTCCAGACCTGGCACCTGGCGCAGGTGGGGCTCGCGCCGGACTGGGCCTGGGGCGCGGTGGTGCCGGTCATCCGGCACGACCAGGAGTGGTTCCTCCGCACCTTCTATGAAACCTGGATGGCCCGGACGCCGGACCTCCCCACCCTGGATGACCTGGGCCGGCTGCAGCAGGCCCTCCAGACCAGCACCCGCTACCTGGGCTGGGATGCCCGCGCCGTGGAGACCCTGCGCACGCAGGTGCTGCCCACGCTGAGCGCGCGGCTGGAGGCGCAGGAGCCCCGCCTGCGCGCCCAGCCGGGCATGGACCCCTGGGTGCTGGACGCGATCCGGGACCGCCTCCAGAGCCTCCAGACGAAGCCAGACGAGGGCGTGGAGCCGCTGCCGCCCCTGCCGGGAACACCGGCTCCTGGCGACATCGGCGTGGCCCGCATGGATGACACCGGCGCGCTGGACCTCTGGCTGCGCGCCTCGCCCACGTCGGGCACCATCGGTGACGTCTACGTGCGCCGTGCGTCGTATGACGACGGATACGAGAAGTGGCTGAAGTTCCTGTCCCCCCTGCGTCCCGGGGAGCTGAAGTTCATCCCCGCGCCCTGAGCGTCACTGCCGCTGGGGCAGCCACACCCGGAAGGAGCTGCCCTGCCCTTCCACGCTCGTCACGGTGATGCGGCCTCCGTGCTGCTCCACCAACTGCCGGGCGCCGAACAGGCCCAGGCCCGTGCCGGGAATGCGCCCCACGACGTTCTCGCCCCGGTGGAAGCGCTCGAACAGGTGCGGCAGGTCGCCGGCGGGGATGCCGATGCCCCGGTCCCGGACCTCGATGACGGCCCAGCCCCTGCCTTCCGCCTCGCACTGCTGGACGAGCACCTCGATGTTGCTCCCCTCGGGGCTGTACTTCACCGCGTTGAGCAGCAGGTTGCGCACGACGCGCCGCACGCGGATCTCGTCCAGCGAGGCCATCACCGGCGTCTCGGGGGTGTGGAGCTGGAAGGTGTGGCGCTGCGCGGCCTGCTGCTGATCCACGATGACGCCGCGGGCAAGCTCGCCCACGTCCACCTCGGTGCGCCGCAGGTTCGGGCGCTCGCCCATCTCACTGCGCACCAGGTCGAGCAGGCTCTCGACCATCGAGTTCATCTCCTCGGCGGCCCACAGGATGCGCGTCGTCGCGGTCGTGAGGCGCTCGGGCGCGATGCTCCCTCGCTGGGCCAGCTCCGCACGCAGGCTCGCCGCGCGCATCGTGATGACCGACAGCGGGTTGCGCAGGTCGTGGCTCACCGACGACAGGAAGTCGTCCCGGGTCCGGAGGGAGCGCTTCAGCTCCGTGAGGAGGCGGGCATTGTCGATGGCCAGGGCGCAGCGCTGGCTGAAGTTCCGCGCCAGCACCTGCTCCTCCTCCGTGAAGCGCTCGCGAGTCCCGCCGCGCAGCAGCGTGATGACGCCCAGCAGGCGCTCCCGGGCCACCAGCGGAACCACCAGCAGGGAGTGCGGTGCCAGCGCGCGCACCGCGCTCAAGTGGTCTTCCGACGACACCGTGGCCCGGTAGTCCTCGTCGCCGAACCGCTCCACGAGCTTCACCTCACCGGTGCGGAAGACCTCCAGCACGGGGCTGGGGGACTCCGGACGCGGACGGTGGCGGCGGATGATCTCCACCGCCGGGGCGGCGTTGGGATCCGGGTGGAACACCGCCGCGCGCTCCAGGCCGTCAGGTGAAGCGAGGTCCACGATGGACCAGTCGGCGAGCTCCGGCACCATCAGCCGGGTGGCCTGCTCGATCGTCTCGCGCTCGTCGAGCGAGCGGGACAGGGTGGCGCTCGCCTCCGCGAGGAAGCGCTGTACGGACTCCGACCGCCTGCGTTCGTGGACGTCGATGGCGGCCCCCAGCCAGCCTTCGAGCTTGCCGCCAGCGTCGTAAAGGGGCACCACGCGCCCCACCTGCCACCGGTACCCGCCGTCCGCCATCCTCAGGCGGAAATCAATGGCATACGCCTGCTCCTGACGGATGGCCTCCTCGCGCTGCGCCTTCAGCCGCGCCCGGTCCTCGGGATGGATGGCGTTGAGCCACCCGTAATGGGAGGCCTGCTCCTGCGTCTGTCCCGTCAGCTTGAACCAGAGCGAGTTGAACTGGCTGTTGCCGCCGTCCGTCTGGTTCGTCCAGATGACCTGGGGCGCGGCCTCGAACAGCTGCCGGTAGCGCTCCTCGCTGGCGCGCAGCCGTTGTTCGGCGTTCTGCCGCTCGGTCACGTCCGCGAACACGCAGACGGCGGCCGTGATGGCGCCATCGGGGGTCCGCACCGGCGCCGCGCTGATCTCCAGGAGCGAGTTCTGGCCGTCACCGCGGCGGTAGCGCATCACCTCGCCGCGCACCTGCTCTCCCTTCAGGAGGGCACGCGCGGTGGGGTACTCCTCCGCGGCCACGGGGGAGCCGTCGGCGTGGTAGCCGCCGTAGCGGGCGTAGTGCGACACGTCCGCCGAGGGGATGACGGGGTGGCCCAGGATGCGCTCGGAGGCCGCGTTGTAGAGGAGGATCCGGCTGCTGGGCGCCTCGGCGACGATGACGCCCACGGGGGCCTGGCCGAGCACGGAGTCGAGCAGCCGCTGTTCGCGCTGCAACCGCTCATGGAGCAGGGCCCGCTCCAGCGCGGTCGCGCAGGCGTCCCCCAGGATCTGCGCGAGCTGGAACTGCCGGGGTCCCGACGCGCGCTCCGGCAGGAGCATCGCGAGCGCGCCCAGCATCCGGCTGGGATTGCGCAGCGGCAGGCAGATCCCCCGCGAGGCACCGCGCCGGGGCCACACCAGCGCTCCCGTGCGCAGGGCCTCCTGGGCCAGGGCGGTGAGCACCTCGGGCGGAGGGAGCCCAGCGTTGGGGACGGGAACGTGACGCGCGGTCTCGGTCCCCTCCTCGCCAGGAATCACCCACAGTGCGGTGTGCGATGCACCGAGGAGTGTCAGGGCCTGGGCCTGGGCGACCTCGGCGATGTCGGTGGGCGTGGCGGCCCGCGCGAGCGCCTCGTTGAGCCGCAGCAGTTGCTCGGCGTGCCTGCGCGCATCATGCAGCGCGCCAGCGGCCGTGCTGATGAGCACGCCCACGACGCCGAAGACCCCCAGCAGCACGCCCTCACCAGGGCTCGAGATGGCCACCGAGTGCACCGGGTGGATGAACACGACGTCGAGCGTGAGCGTCGAGAGGACCGTCAACGCCAGCGCGGGCCACAGTCCGCCATACCAGCCCGCCGCCATGACTCCCGCGAGGAAGATGGGAAAGGGGACGCTGTGGGCCAGCGCATCGAGGTTCCACGCGGCCAGGATGCAAACGCAGAGAAGTCCTCCCACGCGGAGCACCTGCGAGAGCAGGCGGGGAGCGCGCCGCGGGGAGCGGCCATGGACAGGCGTCATGGTGGGTGGGGACATCAACACAACGCGGCGTCGACCGTTGCGCGTGGCTCGGTGAAGTCGATGAGTCGTACCCGAACTTCCGCCATCGGGAGGCACGCCGTCCAGCTTGAACGTCGGCTGCGCGACGGAAACGATTCATCGTGCGGTAGCCTCCCGGCTCCCTCGACGTTCCACCCGGAGTGCTTCCATGAACCGTGGTCTTCGCACCGCCGTCGTGTCGTTGGGCCTGTTCCTCGCACTGTCCGCCCCGGTGGCCCGGGCGGATGGCCTCTCCGTCATCCCCTACGGCGACAACTGCTGGGGCACCGGCACCGACGCGGACCGGGATGGGCTCAACGATGACTGCGAGTATCAGTTGGCGAAGTGGTTCATGCCGCTGTTCTGGTTCGACAGCGGGGAGAGCGGCATGGCGCGCCGGCCCTACTACGCCGTCAAGAGCCAGGCCTTCGCCACACGCACCGTGCGCATCTTCTACCTGGACACCTTCTTCGAGGACACCGGCGTCACCACCGGCCACGACGGCGACCCCGAGTTCCAGATCTTCGAGGTGCACTACTCCGGCGGGCGCTGGTACCTCGACCAGGCCTATCTGTCCGCGCACCGCAAGAGCGCGTGTGACTCGTCGGCCTGGTATGCGTTTGATCAGCTCGAGTACGACCTGAGCGATTCACGCAATGGCTATCGCGGGTGGCCGGTCCTCTACATGGCCGAGGACAAGCACGCCGCCTACAACACGCTCTCCACGTGCGACAAGGGATGCTTCTCCCAGGACTATTGCAGCCGCACGACGGCGCAATACCTGGACACCACCCCGAACAAGCTCGCTTCGCGCAACGTGGGCTCCACGGCCGTGCAGCTCATCAACGCGGTCGTGCTCAACGGGAAGACGGAGCGGCTGCTCGACGACGTGGAGTTCACGGGCTGGGATGACCAGTGGTACCGGCCCAACTCCCAGGGCTACCGGCGCCACCTCAACGACTTCGGCTTCTGACGCGCATGTCCCCCGGGACCCCTGGAGGCCGTGACCATGGGAAGCAGGCCGGCGGTGTGCTGGTGCTGCTGATGATTGGCGGCCTCCTGCTCTTCGGACGGGCCCGGGAGGACGTGCCTCCGGCGGTCCCGGCCGCCGAGGAAGTGCCCCCCGTGCGCGAGGCGCCGGCGCCCATCGAGCGGGCCGCGCCATCGCAGCCCCCCGCCCCCGGGCGCATTCCACCCGCCGCGACGGGAGAGGCCCTCTCCGCCGCGCTCAACGAGGAGCGGGTGGTGCTGACCTCGACCGCCGTCATCGAGGGGATCGACACGGACCGCCCGTGGGTGTGCACGGGAGAGCTGATGACGTTGTCCGCTCGCGTGGGAGGCACGGCCGAACCGGACGCCGTCTCGCGCTGGGTGTGGCCGGGGACGGAGACGGGCGCGGAGCTGCAACCCGGCACCCGCCTTCCCTGGCGTGCACCGGCGACGCCCGGCCGGTACTTCGTGCGCTTCCAGCTCTGCAAGGACCTGGGTGGCCGTCGCGTCGGGGTACTGGCCGAGCAGGCCGCCAGCATCGACGTGCGCGCGTGCGGTGACGAGGAGCAGGCCCGCGCGCTTCGCATCGAAGTCACGCAGCAGGGCCCCACGGCCTTCGCCTTCCGTGCGGTGTCACCCCACCCCGCCACTGCCTACACCTGGGACTTCGGGGATGGACGCATCACCGCGACAGCAGCGCCCACGGCCTCGCATGTCTTCACGGGCGAGCCGGAAGCGCGGGTCCACACGGTGCGGGTGTCCGCGCGTGGCGCTGGCGCCGAGCAGACCGCGATGGCGTTCGTGCAGGTCCGGGGAGCGCCTGCTTCCGATGCGCCCCCCCGGGCGAGCCTCCAACTGGCGCGCGAGGCCTCACGTCCCGAGAACGAGGGCTGGAGGAGCCAGGTCCAGGTCGACGTGCCGGAAGGCGGGGCCATCACCTGGGAGCGCGTGGAGCGCCTCACGGTGACGTGGGACGATCAGGTGGACACCCGCACGGGTGCGTGGCGCGAGGTCGTCACCGTGGAGGAGGAGCTGGGACGGGGAGGCTTCCGGGGCCACGTCACCGTGCCGCGCTCCGACGTGCGGCCGGAGGTGAAGCAGGTCATCGACTTCCTCCACGGTCGTGACGCGACGGGCACGGAGGTGTCACTGTCCTGGTCGGCCTACAAGGCCGAGCCCCTGCGCCCGGTGCCCGTCTCCTCGGAACGCCCGCCCGCGAAGTAGCGTCGCGCGACGTCCGGACGCTTCCCGGGTTCACAGGGGCCTTTCCTGGAGGAACTCCCCATGAAGCAACACGGAAGGACGACGTTCATCTCGGCGTACGGGCTGCTGGCCCTGGGACTCATCGGCTGCGGCAGCGCGGAGGACGCCTTCGCCCCGGTCGAAGGCGAGCCTGTGGCCACGTCCCAGGCGGCCCTCACGGCGGGCGAACAGGCGGCGCTGACCACGGCCAACACCTCCGCGAGCTGCACGCCGCTCGGGAACTTCTACTGGGAGATTGGCGATGGCACCGGGCCGGTCTACGCCATCCCGCGAGGCGGCGGCGTGACGGCGACGACCGTGATGCCCATCGCGTCCGCGAGCAAGTGGCTGTACGCGGGGGCCTACGTGCAGTCGCGGGGATACGCGAACCTCACCCCGGACGAGAAGAAGCGGCTCAACTTCACCAGCGGCTACGTCGACGAGCGCAGGACCTTGTGTGGCGATGCCGGCACGACGGTCTCGGAGTGCTACGGCCCCGCCTACAAGGACGTCTCCTACCGCCTGCTCCAGAACGGCCGGTTCTTCTACGACGGTGGCCACATGCAGAAGCTGGCCCTGGATGACATCGGCGCGAGGAAGGGCACGGGGCTGCTGAGCGTCATGGATTGGCTCAACAACAAGCTGGGGACGACCCTGCCGGAGTCCGACAGCGACGTCGCCGTGGCCGGGGGTTTCTCCGCCAGCGCGGCCCAGTACCGCGTCTTCCTGACGAAGCTGATCAACGACCAGTACGTGCTGTCCTCCCTGCTGACCGTGGACGCCGTTCCGGCCTGGCCGGGAGGCCCCGGCGTGTCCTCCACGCCGTGGTCGGGGGGCGAGGCGTATTACGGCCTGGGGCACTGGATCGAGGGAGAGGTGCGCAACGGGGCGTGGACCGTGACGGGTCACTCCTCCCCGGGAGCGTTCGGCTTCTATCCCTGGGTGAATGCCGCCAGGACCCAGTACATGGTCCTGGCGCGCAATCGACAGCTCTTCGGTGACGAGGAGGGCGAGAAGTCCCGCGCCTGTGCCCAGGCCATCCGCAAGGCCTACGGGCTGGGGGTTCCCCAGCCGTAGCGGCGGGGTCAGCGCACCTCGAACTCGTAGATGCGCGTCGCCGGGTCTCCGTTCTGGGACGCGGTGGTGACGTTGAGCTTGAGGTAGCGCGCCAAGGTGGCGCTGATGGCGTGGATCGAGGTGCTGGCGGTGTTGTTGGTCACCGTCACCGGGGTGCTCCAGGCCGTGCCGTTGGTGGAGGTCTGGATGGTGAAGGCCCGGGTGTTCCAGGTGGTTGATTCACCGCCAGCGCCGGCGTGCTTGACGACGAAGCTGCTCACCGTCTGCGCCGAGCCGAGATCCACCTGCAGCCAGGCCCCCGAGGCCAACGAGCAGAACTTGTCGGTCGTGCCGCCGGAGACGCTCCCGTTGACCGCCTTCGCCGGCGTCTCGCTGCTGTTGCAGGCGGTGGAGCCGGTCGCCGGCTTGTTCAGCGCCAGGTTGACGAAGCCGGCGCCGACGGAGACGGTCTGCGTCTTGGTGTGGCTGGCGCCGCCGTTGTCCGTCACGGTCAGGCTGACGGTGTAGTTGCCGCCGCTGGCATAGACATGGCTGGGGTTGGTGGCGGTCGAACCGCTGCCGTCGCCGAAGCTCCAGCTGCGCGAGGCGATGCTGCCGTCGCTGTCGGTGGAGGCGTCGCTGAAGGTCGCGGTCAGCCCGCTCACGGTGACGCCGAAGTTGGCCACCGGCGGGGTGTTGCCGCTGACCGCGGTGTTGATTGCCGCCGCGTACTGCGCGCTCGTGCCCTGCGCCGAGCACGCCTGGATGTCGTCGTACAACCAGATGAAGCCGCCGTTGATGCCGGCGGTGCTCTTCCAGTGGGTCATCTTGCTCTGCACCGTGGCCGGGCTGTCACCGCTGGCGCAGCCTGAGCCGTGGCGCGACCACAGGCCCGGGTCCACGGTCATGCCCATCGCGGTGTTCCAGCTCGCCGGGTTGTTGCCGGCGCCGCCGTCGTACACCTGCAGGTAGATGCCGTCGACCGCGCTGCCGAGGTTGTCCTTGAGGCTCCGCCAGAAGGTCTGGTTGGTGTAGGGCGCGAAGGTGATCTTGTAGCCCTGGCCCATGAGCATCTGCCCGAACTGGGTGGTCGGGGCGAGGTCGTACGCGCTCTCGTCGTCGAAGTTGACCGCGGTGGCGCCGGTGGCGGTCTTCAGCGCCTGGAAGTTGCGGTACAGGATGCTGTTGGTGCCCGTGCCGCAGACGAGGGTGCTGCCGCAGCCCGCGGCGGTGCCGTTGACCAGCCGGGCCATGCGCTCGAAGTCGGGGACGCTCCAGGCGCCGATGGACACCTCGATGCGATTGACAGACGTGGGCGCGGTCTTGAGCGAGGCCAGCCGCGTGGGCCACGCCGGGTCGCCGATATAGGCGCCGTTCCGGACCACCGGGATGTCGTTGTAGACGAGGTCGCCGTTGTCCTCGATGTGGAAGCTCCAGAGGATCACCGTGGTGAACCCCGAGCCGCGCAGGTCGTTCATCACGGCGGTGCCGCCGGAATAGAACGGGCCTCCACCGTAGATGGCCGAATCCGCGAGGGCCGCCGGTGCGGACGCGGCCAGGGCAAGGGCAAGGCAGGACGCGAGTTGCTTCGACTTCGGCATGGTGTGCTCCCCTGTCGCCAACCCTGGCGACGGAGAGACATTGCGAGCGCCAAAAACCGCAAGTCAATAATAATCAGACTTAACTGCCTGCATTGGAATCTTCCTGTCAAACGCTGGCCCTGGACCGGTGCAGGGCGGACGGCCTGCACCGGCTCGGCTTCAGCTCAGGGCTTGAGGCCGGCGACGCTGTAGTTCGCCGGCAGCCACGTGAAGGCCTTGCCCTCCGGCACGACGTGCCCGATGCCCGGGAAGGAGATGTGCGACGCGCCCACGTAGTAGCCCTTCGCGGCCGCGTCGGTCATCGCCTTGAGCCGCTGGCGGGCAGCGGCCGCGGAATCGAGGTCGAACTTGATGGTGACGCCGGGCGAGCGGAACTGCACGTCCTTCGCGTGGATGAGGTCGCCCCAGAACTGCATCTGCTGGCCCTTGCTCTCGACGGCGTAGAACGCATGGCCCGGCGTGTGTCCCGGCGTGGCGATGGAACGGACGCCCGGGAGGAGCTCCGTGCTGCCCGAGAACTTCTTCACCTTGTTGGCGGCGAGGTACGGCGCGAACGCGGCGGCGGCCTGCGGGAAGAAGGGACGGAACACCTCCGGGACGGTCTTCTCCTTCGAGGCATCGAGCCAGAAGTCGGCTTCGTTCTTCTCGACGTAGACGGTCGCGTTCGGGAAGACGGCCTTCCCCTCCGCCGTCAGGCCGGCGAAGTGATCTCCATGCAAGTGGGTCAGCAGCACCGCGTCGATGTCCTCGGGGCGGTAGCCCGCGGCGCGCAGGCTGTTCAGCAGGCGTCCGCCCGCGTCCGGACCAAAGGCCTTGCCGGCACCGGCGTCCACCAGCACGAGGTGCTCGCCGGTGTGGACCAGTTACGCGTTGATGGAGCCTTCCAGGTGGCTCGGGTCGAGCCCCGTGTGCGCGAACTGGGTCTTCAGCTGGGCCGCCGTGACGTTGGTGAGCAGCGTGTCCATGGGCAGCGTCATGGTGCCGTCGGACAGCGCGGTGACTTCGAAGTCTCCCAGCATCATCCGGTAGTAGCCCGGGGCGGAGCTCTTGACCTGGGGAGGCGGCGCGGCGTGCGCGTCATTGACCGCGAGCAGGGGGGCGCCAACCCACAGCGCGCCCACGACGAGATTGCGAAGCAGGGACGAAGAAGGGGGCAACATGCGAAGCACTCCATTCCATCGACACAGGGATGGGGTGGCTTGTGCCGACGTGGCGCGCATGATGCGACCCGCGCGTCCGCCGTTCAAATCGCGGAACCGTTTGACGCGCCCCGTCCTTGGGCACACGCTGCGTCCCAGCGAGGTGATCATCATGATGAAGCGTGTCGCACTGGTTGTCTGGCTGGCCACCGCGGGTTGCGCGTCGAACCAGCGTCCTGCCACCTCCGATCGTTGGCTCCTGACGGGCACGCGGCTCTATGTCGCTCCGGACGCGCCGCCGCTGGACAACGCCTGGGTGCTCGTGAGCGACGGGAAGATTGAAGCCGTCGGGTCAGACGCCCCGCCCGTGGGCATCCGGCGCGAGGCCGCCTGTGGTGACGGGGTCATCACGGCCGGGTTCCAGAACAGCCACGTCCACTTCACGGACCCCGCGTTCGCCGGGGCCGCCAGCCGGCCGCGCGACGAGCTCCAGGCTCCGCTGAGCCAGATGACCACGCGCTTCGGCTTCACGACGGTCGTCGACACCGGCTCCGACCCCGCGAACACCGGCGCGCTCCGTCAGCGCATCGAGCGCGGCGAACTCCAGGGACCGGCGATCCTCACCGTCGGCTCCCCGCTGTATCCGGAGAACGGCATCCCGTTCTACCTGCGCGCCCTGCCCCCCGAGGTGCTGCGACAGCTTCCACAGCCCGCGTCGGCGGAGGAGGCCCGCGCCATCATCCGCCAGGGCTTCGAAACCGGCGCCCAGGGAACCAAGCTGTTCGTGGCCACGCCCCAGGGGCAGGGCGAGATCCGCCGCATGGCCCCGGACGTCGCGCGTGCCGCGGCGGACGAAACGCACCAGCGGGGAGGTCTGGTCATGGTGCATCCCACGGACCCCGACGGGGTGAGCACCGCCGTGCAGGCCGGCGCCGACATCATCGTGCACACCACCATCGACTCGCCGAAGATGGAGTGGAGCGCCGAGCTCGTCGGCCAGCTCGTCGCCCGCCACGTCTCCGTCGTCCCCACGCTCCAGCTCTGGGGTTACGAGCTCGCCAAGGCGGAGGTGCCCACCCCCGTGCGGGATCGGCTCGTGGCGGGAGCCGAGCGGCAGCTCGCGGCGTTCTCGAGCGCCGGGGGGCAGGTCCTGTTCGGCACCGACGTGGGGTACATGACGGACCTGGACCCGACGCAGGAGTACGTCCTCATGGCGCACGCGGGGCTGACGCCGATGCAGATCCTCGCGTCGTTGACCACCGCCCCCGCCGCGCGCTGGAGCGCCGCCGAGCGCCGGGGCCGCGTCAAGCCGGGCTTCGACGCCGACCTCGTGGTGCTCGACGGCGATCCCGCCACGGACGTCCGGCGATTCACCGGCGTGAAGTGCACCATCCGGGCGGGCAAGGCGCTCTTCGTACGCGAGCCGGCGGGCCACTGAGGCCCAGGGATCGAAGCGGGGGGCTACTTCCCCTTGCCTTTGCCCTTCCCCTTCCCGCCCTTGCCGTGGTCGTCGTCATGGCCCCGGCCCTCATGGCCACCTTCACGGTAGGACGCGGGCACGACGGACCCCTTCTTCGAGCGCTTCCACTTCTTGTAGCGCCCGGGGGGCAGCTTCACGACGGTGACGGGGACCCGCCGCTCCTCCACGACCTCCCAGCCACCGTGGTAGTCGCGCGCCCGGTACCAGCGCCCATCGCGACGCACCCAGTACGCATCGTCCACGACGTAGAGGTCCTCGTCGTAGTCCTCCACCACCTGCACGCCGGGCTGCACGACGACGAGCGGCGGCGGCGTCGAGAAGACGATGTCGGGCAGTTTCACATTGAGGTCGACACGCACCTGCCCGAAAACCATCGACGGAAGCAGGACCAGCGCTGCGAGGAGTCGTTTCATCCGGCAAGCCTAGAAGTGCGCGGGCCCGTCCGACAACCGCGAAGAATCAACGCAGCGCGCGGCCCGCACTGTGTGTCATTGCGCTCGTGGACACCCAGCTCTCGCCCAGCGATTGACGCGGCTCGGACATCCTGGTCGCCAGCCTGGGTGGCAGGCTCCGTGGCTGTCTGCTGTTTGGACAAGGTATCAATTCAGTGACATAGCTGGCGCCCAGTTCACGTCGTCGCGCACCTCAGGAAGACGCCACTCCACAGGAGGAGTCGGCGCCCGTCCGTGCGACACGAAGGAGCTGGCGCCAACATGACCCTCCCCTCTGATGACAAGCGCTCGCGGCTGGCCGAATTGCTGCGTGGAAAGATCCGTCCGTCCACCCGCGTGGCGGCCTCGTTCGGACAGGAACGGATGTGGCTCCAGGAGCGGCTGTCACCCGGCAACGCCGCGCTCCACATGGCCGTCACCGTGCGCCTCACCGGGCAGCTCGACCCCGTGGCGCTCTCGCGGGCCTTCCAGGCCGTCGTGGACCGCCACGACGCGCTCCGCACCACCTTCCCGGAGCACGAGGGCCGGCCACTGCAACAGGTCACTCCGGACCTGGCGCTGTCCATCGCGGAGGTGGACCTGGGGAACCTGCCAGAAGCGCAGCGTGAATCCGACGCCTTGCGCCGTGTGCGGCAGGATGTCCGCGTCCCGTTCGACCTGGAGCGCGGACCGCTGCTCCGCGCGGTGCGCTACCGGCTCTCCGCGGACGAACACCTGCTGCTCGTCACGGTCCACCACATCGTGTCGGACGGCTGGTCCATGGGCGTGCTGGTCCGCGAGGTGGCGGAGCTGTACCAGGCCTTCGCTTCCGGCCAGTCGTCATCGCTGAAGGCGCTGCCCCTGCAGTACGCGGACTATGCCGCGTGGCAGCGGCAGGGCTCACAGGGCGACGCGCTCGAAGCGCAGCTGTCGTACTGGCGCCAGCGGTTGGATCCCCACGCCGTACTGGAGCTGCCCTCGGACCGTCCGCGTCCCACGAACATGGATGTCCAGGGCGCGCGCCACTCCATCGTCCTGTCCCCGGCGCTCACCCAGGCGCTCAAGGACCTGGGCCTGCGCGAGGGCCGCACGCTGTTCTCCGTGCTGCTGGCGGCGTTCAACGTCCTGCTCCAGCGCTACTCCGGTCAGGACGACCTCACGGTCGGCACCCCTGTCGCGGGCCGTTCGCGCGCCGAGCTGGAAGGCCTCATCGGCCTGTTCGTCAACACGCTCGTCCTTCGCTCGGACCTGTCCGGGGACCCGTCCTTCCGCCAGTTGCTGTCGCAGGTGCATGACTCCGCCCTTGGCGCCTTCGCGAACCAGGACGTGTCCTTCGAGAAGCTGGTGGAGGTGCTCCAGCCCTCGCGCCGGCTGAACGTCTCACCGTTGTTCCAGGTGATGTTCGTCCTGCAGAACGCGCCGCTCTCCCTTCCTCCCCTCCCCGGCCTGCGCATGGATGCCCAGCCGGTGGACGCGGGCGCGGCCCGGTTCGACCTGACGCTCATTGCCTCCGAAGAGGCTCGCGGACTGCGCCTCATCGCCGAGTACCGCACGGCCCTCTTCGACGAGGCCACCATCGCGCGCATGCTGGGCCACCTGCGGTCCCTGCTCCAGGCCGTGGTCCGGGACGCCGGGCAGCGCGTGTCCGCGCTGCCGCTCATGGAAGAGGCCGAGCAGCGTCAGGTGCTGCGCGACTGGAACGCGACGGCGACCGACTTCCCGCGTGATGCCACGTTGCCTGAGCTGATCCAGGCGCAGGTGGAGCGCACGCCGGATGCGGTGGCGCTCGTGTTCGAGGGCCGCACCCTCACGTACCGGGAGTTGGACGCGCGGGCCAATCAGCTCGCCCACGCACTCATCGCGCGCGGTGTCGGGCCCGAGGTTCGCGTCGGCCTGCTGCTGGAGCGCTCGCTGGACCTCGTCGTCGCCCTGTTGGCCACGCTCAAGGCTGGCGGCGCCTACGTCCCCTTCGACCCCGCCTACCCCGCCCAGCGCCTCTCCTGGATGCTGGAGGACGCGCGCCCTGCGGTCCTGCTCGCCCAGGAGCACCTGCTCTCGCGTCTGCCCGCGCATGACGCCCAGGTGCTGTGCATGGACGCGCAGTGGGACGACATCGCCTCCCAGCCCCGGCACGCGCCTCCTCCCCGCGCCACCGCCGACGGCCTGGCCTACGTCATCTTCACCTCCGGCAGCACCGGCCGCCCCAAGGGCGCCATGAATGCCCATGGCCCCGTCGTCAATCGCTTGCGGTGGATGCAGTCCGCCTATGGCCTGGGGCCTTCGGACGTCGTCCTGCAGAAGACGCCCTTCAGCTTCGACGTCTCCGTCTGGGAGTTCTTCTGGCCTCTCATGACGGGCGCACGCCTCGTCGTCGCGAAGCCTGGAGGCCATCAGGACCCTGCCTACCTCGCGCGCCTCATCTCCGAGGCGGGTGTCACCACGCTGCACTTCGTGCCCTCCATGCTCCAGGTCTTCCTGGAGGAGCCGGCGCTGGAGTCCTGCACCTCGCTTCGCCGCGTGGTGTGCAGCGGTGAAGCCCTCCCGGTGGAGCTTGCTGAGCGGTGCCTGCGGCGGATGCCGTGGGCCGGGCTGCACAACCTCTACGGCCCCACCGAGGCCGCCGTCGACGTCACCTTCCACCAGTGCCTGCCCGGTGAGTCTCGTCGCTCCGTGCCCATTGGCCGGCCGGTGGCCAATACCCAAATCCGCCTCCTGGACTCCCGCCTGGAGCCCGTGCCCGTCGGTGTGGCGGGAGAGCTCTTCATCGGCGGTGTGCAGGTGGGCCGCGGCTACCTGGGCCGCCCTGAGCTGACGGCCGAGCGCTTCATCCCGGATGCCTTCAGCGACACGCCGGGCGCGCGGCTCTACCGCACCGGCGACGTGGCCCGCTGGCTGCCCGACGGCGCCATCGAGTACGTGGGCCGTGCGGACTTCCAGGTGAAGGTGCGCGGCCTGCGCATCGAGTTGGGAGAGATTGAGGCCGCGCTGGAGCAGCACCCCGGCGTGCGTCAGGCCGTGGTCGTGGCACGTGAGGACTCGGCCGGTGACAAGCGGCTCGTCGCCTACGTGGCATGCCGCAGCGACGAGGCGGTGGAGGTCTCCGCGCTGCGCTCGCGGCTGCACGAGAAGCTGCCGGAGTACATGGTGCCCTCCGCCTTCTTGGTGCTGGAAGCCCTGCCGCTGACTCCCAGCGGAAAGGTGGACCGCAAGGCCCTGCCCGCACCGGAGGCCCCGGTCTCCACCGCCGAGTACGTCGCTCCGCGCAATCCCACCGAGGAGAAGCTCGCCGCCCTCTGGGCCCAGGTGCTGCGCTTGCCCCGCGTGGGCGCCACCGACCACTTCTTCGAGCTGGGCGGCCACTCCCTCCTGGCCACGCAGCTCGTCTCGCGCGTGCGTGCGGTCTTCGGCGTGGAGCTGGCCCTGCGCACCGTCTTCGAGGCTCCGACGCTGGAGGGCCTTGCGCGACACCTCGACGCAGCCGGTACGCCGGAGTCCGCGACCGGGTTGCCACCCCTGGTGCCGGTGGCGCGCGGGGAAGCTCCGCCGCTGTCCTTCGCCCAGCAGCGGCTGTGGGTCGTTGATCAACTGGAGCCCGGGACGGCCACGTACAACATGCCCGTCGCCCTGCGGCTGTCCGGGGCCCTGGACGTCGCGGCGCTGCACCGGGGACTCGAGGCGTTGGTGCACCGGCACGAAGCCCTGCGCACCACGTTCCGCGACACGCCCGAAGGCCCCGTCCAGATCATCGCGCCACCCTCAGCGCTGACGCTCGACCTCACCGACCTGCGCGCCCTGCCGCACGAGGAGCGTCAGGCCGAGGCACGCCGCCGCGCAACCGCCGAGGCCGTTCGTCCCTTCGTGCTCACGACCGGGCCCCTGTTGCGCGCGGCCCTCCTGGTCCTGGAGGAGCAGGAGCACCTGTTGCTCCTGACGATCCACCACATCGTGTCCGACGGCTGGTCCCTGGGCGTGCTCGTCCGCGAGGTGGCGGAGCTGTACCGGGCCTTCGCTTCCGGTCAGGCCCCGTCCCTGTCCCCGCTGCGCTTGCAGTACGCGGACTATGCCGCGTGGCAGCGCCAGTGGATGCGGGGGGACGCGCTCGAAGCGCAGGTGTCGTACTGGCGTCAGCGGTTGGATCCGCACGCCGTGCTGGAGCTGCCCACGGACCGGCCGCGCCAGGCGCAGCCCGACGGCCGGGGTGCGCGCTACGAGCTGCTGCTGCCCCTTCCGCTCGTCCAGCGCCTCAAGCTCGTGGCCCTGCGCGAGGGCCGCACGCTGTTCTCCGTGCTGCTGGCGGCGTTCAACGTCCTGCTCCAGCGCTACTCCGGCCAGGACGACCTCACCGTCGGCACTCCTGTCGCGGGCCGCTCGCGCTCCGAGCTGGAAGGCCTCATCGGCCTGTTCGTCAACACGCTCGTCCTTCGCTCGGACCTGTCCGGGGACCCGTCCTTCCGCCAGTTGCTATCGCAGGTGCATGACTCCGCCCTTGGCGCCTTCGCGCACCAGGACGTGCCGTTCGAGAAACTGGTGGAGGTGCTCCAACCTTCGCGCTGGCTGAATGTCTCACCGCTGTTCCAGGTGATGTTCGTCCTGCAGAACGCGCCCCTGTCGCTCGTGCCGCTCCCGGGCCTGCGCATGGACACGTTGCCGGTGGACGGCGGCGTGGCGCGCTTCGACCTGACGCTCGTGGCGTCCGAGGAGGCTCGCGGCCTGCGCCTCTCCGCCGAGTACCGCACGGCCCTCTTCGACGAGGCCACCGTCGCGCGCATGCTGGGGCACCTGCGTTCGCTGCTCCAGGCCGTCGTCCGGGACGTGCGGCAGCCCCTGTCCGCACTGCCGCTCATGGAAGAGGCCGAGCAGCGCCAGCTGCTCATCGACTGGAACGACACGCGGTCGCCGTTCCCCCACGAGACCACCATCCACCAGCGCTTCGCGGATCAGGCACGCGCGAGGCCGGACGCGGTGGCCGTGGTCTTCGGTGATGACCACCTCACGTACCGGCAGCTGGATGAGCGTGCCAACCAGCTCGCGCATGCCCTCATCGGCCTGGGCGTGCGTCCGGGCACTCCCGTGGCGCTGGGCCTGGGGCGCTCGCTCGACCTCATCCTCGCCATCCTGGGCGTCCTCAAGGCCGGCGCCGCCTACGTCCCGCTGGAGATGAGCTACCCCCACGAGCGCCTCTCGATGCTGCTGGAGGACTCCGGCGCGCCCGTGCTGGTGACCCGTTCCGATTGGGAGCAGAGCCTCCCGTCCTTCTTCGGCGCCTCCCTGCTGCTGGACGACGACGCTCCGCTTCTTGATCGCAAGCCAACCCACGCTCCTGCCGTGCACGCGTCGGCGGACAGCCTCGCGTACGTGATGTTCACCTCCGGCTCCACCGGCCGGCCCAAGGGCGTGATGGTGCCGCACCGTGGCGTCTTGCGGCTGGTGTGCGGCGCGTCCTACTTCCAGTTCGGCCCGGAGCACCGCTACTTCCAACTGGCACCCACCGCCTTTGACGCCTCCACGATGGAGATCTGGGGCGCGCTGCTGCACGGGGCCGAGCTGGTCCTCGCGCCGCCGCATTCACTCTCGCTGGAGGAGCTCGCGGCCTTCTTCCGCCGTCACTCGCCCACCAGCGTCGTCCTCACCACGGCGCTCTTCGAGCAGATGGCGATCCACCAGGGTGAGACGCTGGCGAGGGTCCACCAGCTCATGATTGGCGGCGACGTGATGCCGGCCGAGCGCGCCCGTCAGCACCTGGCGAAGCTGGCTCCGGGTTCCGTGCTCATCAACGGCTACGGGCCCACCGAGAACACCACCGCCTCCACCGCGCATGTCATGGGCCCGGGGGCCACCGTCGGGCATGCGGTGCCCATCGGCAAGCCCATCGGCCAGTCCACGGTCTACGTGCTGGACGCCCACCTGCGGCCCGTGCCCGTGGGCGTGGCCGGAGAGCTCTTCGTCGGAGGCGCCGGTCTGGCGTGGGGCTACCTGCGCCGCCCCGACCTCACCGCGGAGCGCTTCGTTCCCAACGCCTTCACCGCCTCGCCCGGCGAGCGCCTCTACCGCACGGGTGACAAGGCCCGCTGGCGCGCGGACGGCACGCTGGAGTTCCTGGGCCGCACCGACTTCCAGGTGAAGGTGCGCGGCTTCCGCATCGAGCCGGGCGAGGTGGAGTCCGCGCTGCAGCGGCTGCCCGGTGTCGCCGAAACGCTGGTGATGGCCCGCGAGGATGTGCCCGGCGACAAGCGCCTGGTGGCCTACGTCGCCATCCCTTCCGGGGACGGTGGACCGACGCTGGACGCCGCGGCGCTGCGAGGCCACCTCCAGCAACTGCTGCCGGCGCACATGGTGCCGACTGCCTTCGTCGTGATGGAGGCCCTGCCGCTCACACCCAACGGCAAGGTGGACCGGGCAGCCCTGCCAGTCCCCTCCGCGGCGGCGCTGGAGCGGGGACGGTACGTGCCTCCGACGACGCCCACCGAGCAGAAGCTCGCGGCCCTCTGGACCGAGGTGCTCCGCGTGGAGCGGATCGGCGCGGAGGACGACTTCTTCGAGGTGGGTGGACATTCACTTCTGGCCACCCAGCTTGTCTCGCGCGTGCTCGTGGCCTTCGGCGTGGAGCTGCCGCTGCGCACCTTCTTCGAAGCGCCCACCCTGGCGGCGCTCGCCCGGCGCATTGACGAGTCCGGGCCTCGGGCTCCCGAAGAGGAGGGGCCGGCGTTGACGCCGGTGGCGCGCACGGAGGACCTGCCGCTGTCCTTCGCGCAGCAGCGGCTGTGGCTGATTGATCAGTTGGAGCCCGGGAGCCTCGCCTACAACATTCCGACCGCCCTGCGGATGCAGGGAGCCGTGGACGTCGCCGCTTTGGAGCAGGCCTTCCGCGCCCTCATCGAGCGGCACGAACCCCTTCGAACCACCTTCGCGTCCCGGCAGCCCGAGCCCGTCCAGGTCATCCACCCCACCGTCGACTTCTCCCTGCACGTGGTGGACCTGAGCGCGCTGGGAGCCGCGGCGCTGGAGGAGTCGCGGCGCCTGGCCTCTGTCGAAGCCATGCGTCCGTTCGATCTCGCGCAAGGACCGCTGCTGCGCGTCCAGTTGCTGAGGCTCACGGACACCGAGCACGTGCTGCTCTTGACGATGCACCACATCGTCTCCGACGGCTGGTCCATGGGCGTGCTCGTGCGGGAGCTTGTCTCGTTCTACGAGGCGTTCCGTGACGGGCGGACGCCGGAGGTGGCTCCGCTGCCCGTGCAGTACGCGGACTACGCCGTGTGGCAGCGCTCGTGGTTGCAGGGGGAGGTGCTGGAGGCGCAGTTGGGCTACTGGAAGCAGCAACTCACGGGTGGGCCCGCCCTGCTGGAACTGCCCACGGACAAGCCGCGTCCCGCCGTGCAGTCCCAGCGCGGTGCGTCCCTACCCGTACACCTGCCGCTGTCCGATGCACTGACGGACTTCTGCCAGCGTGAAGGCGTCACGCCCTTCATGGCCCTGCTGGCTGCGTTCCAGGTGCTGCTGTCGCGCTACTCCGGCCAGGAGGATGTCTCCGTCGGTACGCCCATCGCGGGCCGGACTCGCGGAGAGACGGAAGGCCTCATCGGCCTGTTCATCAACACCCTCGTCCTGCGCGCCCACGTCGCGCCGGAGGCTTCATTCCGACAGCTGCTGGCTCAGGTGCGCGACACGACCCTGGCGGCTTACGAGCACCAGCACCTGCCCTTCGAGAAGCTTGTCGAGGAGCTTCAGCCGCAGCGCAGCCTGAGCCATTCGCCTCTCTTCCAGGTCATGCTCGTGCTGCAGAACGCGCCGGCCTCGGAGCTGAGCCTTTCCGGCCTGTCCTTCCAGCCGCTCGCGCGTGACTTCGAGGCCACCAAGTCGGACCTCACGCTGTCGCTCACCCAGACGGCGCAGGGCCTCTCCGGCACCCTGGGCTATCGCACCGACCTGTTCGAAGCGTCCACCGTCACTCGCATGGTGGAACACCTGCGCGTGCTGCTGGAGGCCGCGCTCGCGTCGCCAGAGTCACGCGTCAGTGAGCTGCCACTGCTGACGGACGCGGAGAAGAAGCTGCTCCTCACGGACTTCGTCTCCACCGAGGCGCCGCTTCCTCCGCCACGCAGCGTGCATGCCCTCTTCGAGCAGCGCGCGGCCCTCCATCCGGATGCGCCCGCCGTGGCGTGCGATGGACAGGTGCTCACGTATGGGGAGCTGAACGCACGCGCCAACCAACTGGCCTGGCACCTGCGCTCGCTTGGCGTCGGTACCGACTCGTGCGTTGCCCTCTGCCTGGAGCGCTCCGTCGAAACTGTCGTCGCGCTGCTGGGCGTCTGGAAGGCCGGCGGTGCCTACGTGCCGCTCGACCCGGCCCAGCCTGCCCTTCGCTTGCAGTCCCTGGTTCAGGAGGTTTCCGCGCCCGTCGTCGTCACAACGTCGCGCCATGCGTCTGCTTTTGCCTCTACCAGCTCACGCAACGTACGCCTGAATGAGGACGCGTCCTCCATTGCGTCTCTCAGCGCGCACGTCGTCCGCCTGGATGAGGACGCATCGGTGCTCTCGCGCCTGCGCGCTGACGCGCCTCCGGGTGAGTCGCATCCGGACTCTCTCGCCTACGTCCTCTTCACTTCCGGCTCCACCGGCCGCCCCAAGGGCGTCGCCGTCGCCCACTCCCAGCTCTTCACCTACGTCGACTCGGTGACTCAGCGCCTGGGGCTGGAGGCATGCTCGAGCTTCGCGCTCGTCTCCACCTTCGTCGCCGACCTGGGCAACACCGTCCTCTTCCCTGCCCTCACCACGGGCGGCTTGCTGCACGTCCTCACCCAGGAGTGCGCCTCCAGTCCTGCGGCCCTGGCCGACTACTTCTCACGCCACCCCATCGACTGCATGAAGGTGGTGCCTTCGCACCTGGCCGCGCTGCTCACCGCACCTGAGCCCCGCCACGTCCTGCCTCGCAAGCGCCTGGTGCTGGGGGGTGAGTCCTCCACCTGGGCCCTGCTCCAGTCCGTGCACGCACTCGCTCCGGACTGCGAGGTGCACAACCACTACGGCCCTACCGAGACGACTGTCGGTGTCCTTGCTGGCCGCGTGCAACTGCCTCCGGCCCAGCCGGCTTTGGCCTCCGTGCCGCTGGGCTGGCCCCTGGCCCATTCGCGCCTCTACGTCCTGGATGCTTCGCTGCGACCCACTCCGCTGGGCGTCCCGGGCGAGCTCTTTGTCGGTGGCGCCCAGGTGACTCGCGGCTACTTCGCCCGGCCTGACCTCACGGCCGAGCGCTACGTGCCGGACCCGTTCAGCCCCACCCCTGGCGCCCGCCTGTACCGCACGGGTGACCGCGTGCGTTGGCTCGCGGACGGCCGCGTGGAGTTCCTCGGCCGCGTCGACTTCCAGGTGAAGGTGCGTGGCTTCCGCGTCGAGCCGGGAGAAATCGCCACCGTGCTGCGCGCACTCCCCTCCGTGCATGAAGCCATCGTCGTCGCTCGCCAGGACGCGCCCGGTGAGGCTCGCCTGGTCGCCTACGTCGTCGCGGACTCCACCGACGTGGCCTCGCTCCGGGAGAGCCTGAAGCAGCGGCTGCCCGAGTACATGGTGCCCTCCGCCTTCGTTTTCCTGGAGGCCCTGCCCCTCACCCCCAACGGCAAGGTCGACCGCAAGGCCCTTCCCGTTCCCGAAGCCAGCTCCCCCTCCACCGCTTACGTCGTCCCGGGCACGCCTACCGAGGAGAAGCTCGCGGTCCTCTGGGCCGAGGTGCTGCGCCTTCCCCGCGTGGGCGCCACCGACCACTTCTTCGAGCTGGGCGGTCACTCGTTGCTCGCCACGCAGCTCGTGGCCCGGGTGCGCGCGGCCTTCGACGTGGAGCTGCCCCTGCGCTCCGTCTTCGAAGCCCCGAGCCTCACAGGTCTCGCTCGCCGCATCGATGAGGCCAGGGCCCGTGCATCCGGCACTCTGGTTCCGCCCCTGGTCGCGGTTCCTCGCACGGGGGAGCTGCCGCTGTCCTTCGCGCAGCAGCGGCTGTGGTTCCTGGATCAGCTCCAGCCCGGGACCGCCACGTACAACATGCCGTACGCGCTTCGCCTGGAGGGCCCGGCCGACGCCTCCGCCCTGGAGCGCGCCTTCCACGAGCTCATCCGCCGTCACGAATCCCTGCGCACCACCTTCCATGCGCACGAGGGCGAGCCCGTCCAGCGCATCCACTCCTCCGTGGACTTCGTCCTGGACCGGGTGGACCTGGAGCACCTCACCAAGGACGCGCGCCAGGCGGAAACACAGCGGCTCGCCGCCGCGGAGGCACTGCGTCCCTTCGAACTCACCGGCGGTCCGCTGCTGCGCGCATCGCTCCTGAAGCTCGCCGAGCACCAGCACGTGCTGCTCGTGACGCTGCACCACATCGTCTCGGACGGTTGGTCTCGCGGCGTGCTCGTGCGCGAGGTGGCAGCGCTCTACGCGGCCTTTGTCGAGAACAGGCCGTCACCGCTGCCTGAACTGCCGTTGCAGTACGCCGACTTCGCCGTCTGGCAGCGCTCGTGGCTGCAAGGCGAGGCGCTGGAGGCGCAGCTGGGCTACTGGAAGCAGCAGCTCTCCGGCGCGCCCGCGCTGCTGGAGCTGCCCACCGACAAGCCGCGTCCCGCCGTGCAGTCCCAGCGCGGTGCGTCCCTGCCCGTGCACCTGCCGCTCTTCTTGTCAGAGGCACTGTCCGACTTCTGCCAGCTCGAGGGCGTCACGCCCTTCATGGCGCTGCTGGCCCTCTTCCAGGTGCTGCTGTCGCGCTACTCCGGCCAGGAGGACATCTCGGTCGGCTCTCCCATCGCCGGCCGCACTCGCGCGGAGACCGAGGGCCTCATCGGCTTCTTCGTCAACACGCTCGTGTTGCGCTCGAACGTGCAGCCCACGGCTTCGTTCCGGCAGCTCGTGGGCCAGGTACGTGACACGACCCTGGCGGCGTACGAGCACCAGCACCTGCCCTTCGAGAAGCTCGTCGAGGAGCTGCAACCGCAGCGCAGCCTGAGCCATTCGCCGCTCTTCCAGGTCATGCTCGTGCTGCAGAACATGCCTGCCGCGGAGCTGAGTCTCGCGGGCGTGACCTTCCGGCCCCTGGAGCAGGACTTCGAATCCACCAAGTTTGATCTGCGGCTCTCCCTGACGCAGACGGCCCAGGGGCTCACGGGAGCCCTGGGCTACCGCACGGACCTCTTCGAGTCGTCCACCATCTCCCGCATGGTGGAACACCTGCGCGTGCTGCTGGGAGCCGCGCTCGCGTCGCCAGAGTCACGCGTCAGTGAGCTGCCACTGCTGACGGACGCGGAGAAGAAGCTGCTCCTCACGGACTTCGTCTCCACCGAGGCGCCGCTTCCTCCGCCACGCAGCGTGCATGCCCTCTTCGAGCAGCGCGCGGCCCTCCATCCGGATGCGCCCGCCGTGGCGTGCGATGGACAGGTGCTCACGTATGGGGAGCTGAACGCACGCGCCAACCAACTGGCCTGGCACCTGCGCTCGCTTGGCGTCGGTACCGACTCGTGCGTTGCCCTCTGCCTGGAGCGCTCCGTCGAAACTGTCGTCGCGCTGCTGGGCGTCTGGAAGGCCGGCGGTGCCTACGTACCGCTCGACCCGGCGCAACCTGCCCTGCGCTTGCAGTCCCTGGTGCAGGAGGTCTCCGCGCCCGTCGTCGTGACAACATCGCGCTACGAGGCCTCGTTTGCCTCTACCAGTGCGCACGTCATTCGCATGGATGAGGACGCATCGGTGCTCTCGCGCCTGCGCACGGACGCGCCTCCGGTTGAGTCGCATCCGGACGCCCTCGCCTACGTCCTCTTCACCTCCGGCTCCACCGGCAGCCCCAAGGGCGTCGCCGTTGCCCACGCGCAACTCTTCACCTACGTCGATTCGGTGACGCAGCGCCTGGGGCTGGAGGCTTGCGCGAGCTTCGCGCTCGTCTCCACCTTCGTCGCGGACCTGGGCAACACCGTCCTCTTCCCTGCCCTCACCACGGGCGGCTTGCTGCACGTCCTCACCCAGGAGTGCGCCTCCAGCCCCGCGGCCCTCGCTGACTACTTCTCGCGCCACCCCATCGACTGCATGAAGGTGGTGCCTTCGCACCTGGCCGCGCTGCTCACCGCGCCCCAGCCCCGCCACGTCCTGCCTCGTAAGCGCCTGGTGCTGGGCGGTGAGTCCTCCACCTGGGCCCTGCTCCAGTCCGTGCATGCACTCGCTCCGGACTGCGAGGTGCACAACCACTACGGCCCCACCGAGACGACTGTCGGCGTCCTTGCTGGCCGCGTGCAACTGCCTCCGGCCCAGCCGGCTTTGGCCTCCGTGCCGCTGGGCTGGCCCCTGGCCCATTCGCGCCTCTACGTCCTGGATGCTTCGCTGCGGCCCACCCCGCTGGGCGTCCCGGGCGAGCTCTTTGTCGGTGGCGCCCAGGTGACTCGCGGCTACCTCGCCCGGCCTGACTTGACGGCCGAGCGCTACGTGCCGGACCCGTTCAGCCCCGCCCCTGGTGCTCGCATGTACCGCACGGGTGACCGCGTGCGTTGGCTCGCGGACGGCCGCGTGGAGTTCCTCGGCCGCGTCGACTTCCAGGTGAAGGTGCGTGGCTTCCGCGTCGAGCCGGGAGAAATCGCCACCGTGTTGCGGACGCTTCCGTCCGTGCATGAAGCCGTCGTCGTCGCTCGCGAGGACTCCCCGGGTGACATGCGCCTGGTCGCCTACGTCGTCGCGGACTCCACCGACGTGGCCTCGCTCCGGGAGAGCCTGAAGCAGCGGCTGCCCGAGTACATGGTGCCCTCCGCCTTCGTCTTCCTGGAGGCCCTGCCCCTCACCCCCAACGGCAAGGTCGACCGCAAGGCCCTGCCCGTCCCCCAGGCCTCCACGCCTTCCACGGGCTACGTCTCCCCGAGCACCCCCACCGAGGAAGTGCTCGCGTCCCTCTGGGCCGAAGTGCTGCGCGTGGAGCGCGTCGGTATCGCGGAGGACTTCTTCGCCCTGGGTGGCCACTCGCTGCTGGCCACGCAGCTGGTCTCCCGAATCCGTGCCGCCTTCGGAGTGGAGGTGCCGCTGCGCGCGCTCTTCGAGGCCTCCACCATCGCGGCCCTCGCACCGCGCATCGAGGCCGCGCGACAGGCGCATGCCTTCCAAGCGCCCCCGCTGGTGCCGGCGCCGCGCACGGGAGCACTGCCGCTGTCCTTCGCGCAGCAGCGCTTGTGGTTCATTGATCAGCTCGTCCCCGGGTCGTCCACCTACAACATCCCGTCCATCCTCCGGCTGGAAGGCGAGCTGCACCTCGAAGCCCTGCGCCAGAGCCTCACCGAACTGGTGCGCCGCCATGAAGCCCTGCGCACCACCTTCTCCGAAACCCAGGGCCAGCCCTTCCAGCGGATTGCTTCCCCCAGCGGCCTGCCTCTGCCGCTGGTGGACCTCGGTCACCTGGGGAATGCAGCACTCGATGAAGCCCTGCGGCTCGCGTCCACCGAAGCCCAGCGTCCCTTCGATCTGGCCTCCGGACCGCTCGTGCGTGCGCTGCTGCTGAAGCTCGCTCCCACCGAGCACGTGCTCGTCTTCACCCTGCACCACATCGTGTCCGACGGCTGGTCCCGCGGCGTCCTGATCCGCGAGGTGGCCGCGCTCTACACGGCCTTCTCCGAAGGTCAGCCCTCGCCCCTGCGTGAGCTGCCCGTCCAGTACGCCGACTACGCCCTCTGGCAGCGCTCGTGGTTGCAGGGCGACGTCCTGGAGGCCCAGCTCGCGTACTGGCGCCAGCGTCTCTCGGACGCGGCGCCGCTGGAGCTGGCCACGGACTTCCCCCGCCCCGCCGTGCAGCGGTCCAACGGAGGCATGCAGACGCTGCGGCTGCCCCTGGCGCTGACGGGGCCGCTCAAGGCGCTCGCCCAGCGTGAAGCCGTCACGCCCTTCATGCTCCTGATGGCGGCGTTCCAGGCGCTCCTGGCCCGCTACTCCGGCCAGGAGGACATCAGCGTCGGCACGCCCATCGCGGGCCGCATCCGCGCGGAGACCGAGGGCCTCATCGGCTTCTTCGTCAACACGCTCGTGCTTCGCTCTCACGTCGCATCGGGTGCGTCGTTCCGCCAGTTGCTCCAGCAGGTGCGTGAAGCGTCTCTCGGCGCCTACGCCCACCAGGACATCCCCTTCGAGCGACTCGTCGAGGACCTGAGGCCCCAGCGCGACCTGACGCGCCCGCCGCTCTTCCAGGCCCTCTTCACCATGCAGAACACCTCCATGCCATCGCTCCAGCTCCCAGGGCTGTCCCTGCGGGCCCTGGAGCTGGAGGGCCACAACGTCAAGGCCGAGCTGGAGCTGTTCGTCTTCGATTCCTCCGACAGCTTCGAGGGCGCGCTCCGCTTCAACACCGACCTCTTCGCTCCCGCCACCGCGGAGCGCATGGCGCGGCACTTCGTCTCCCTGGTCGAAGCGCTCGTCTCCCAGCCCGAGGCGCCGCTCGCCGCCGCCCCCATGCTTTCCCAGGACGAGCTGCGACAGCTCCTGGTGCAGTGGAACGACACGCGGTCGCCGTTCCCCGACGAGACCACCATCCACCAGCGCTTCGCGGATCAGGCACGCGCGAGGCCGGACGCGGTAGCGGTGGTCTTCGGTGACGACCACCTCACGTACCGGCAACTGGATGAGCGCGCCAACCAGCTCGCGCATGCCCTCATCGGATTGGGCGTGCGTCCGGGCACGCTCGTGTCGCTGGGCCTGGGGCGCTCGCTCGACCTCATCGTCGCCATCCTGGGCGTCCTCAAGGCCGGCGCCGCCTACGTCCCCCTGGACGTGAGCTATCCCCACGAACGGCTCTCGATGCTGCTGGAGGACTCCGGCGCGCCCGTGCTGGTGACCCGCTCCGACTGGGAGCAGAGCCTCCCGTCCTTCTTCGGCGCCTCCCTGCTGCTGGACGACGACGCTCCGCTTCTTGATCGCAAACCGACCCACGCGCCCGTCGTGCCCGCGTCGGCGGACAGCCTCGCGTATGTGATGTTCACCTCGGGCTCCACCGGCCGGCCCAAGGGCGTGATGGTGGCCCACCGCGGTGTCGTGCGATTGGTGTGCGGCGCGTCCTACTTCCAGTTCGGCCCGGAGCACCGCTTCGTCCAGTTGGCGCCCACCGCCTTCGACGCCTCCACGCAGGAGATCTGGGGCGCGCTGCTGCACGGGGCCGAGCTGGTCCTCGCGCCGCCGCATTCACTCTCGCTGGAGGAGCTCGCGGCCCTCTTCCGCCGCCACTCGCCCACCAGCGTCATCCTCACCACGGCGCTCTTCGAGCAGATGGCGATCCACCAGGGTGAGACCCTGGCGCGGGTGCCTCAGCTCATGATTGGCGGCGACGTGATGCCGGCCGAGCGCGCCCGTCAGCACCTGGCAAAGCTGGCGCCCGGCTCCGTGCTCGTCAACGGCTACGGGCCCACCGAGAACACCACCGCCTCCACCGCGCACGTCATGGGCCTGGGGGCGACCGTCGGGCATGCGGTGCCCATCGGCAAGCCCATCGGCCAGTCCACGACGTACGTGCTGGACGCAGGCCTGAGGCCCGTGCCCGTGGGCGTGGCCGGAGAGCTCTTCGTCGGAGGCCTCGGCCTCGCGTGGGGCTACCTGCGCCGCCCCGACCTCACCGCCGAGCGCTTCGTTCCGCATCCCTTCGCCACGACTCCAGGCGAGCGTCTGTACCGCACGGGCGACAAGGCCCGCTGGCGCGCGGACGGCACGTTGGAGTTCCTGGGCCGCACTGACTTCCAGGTGAAGGTGCGCGGCTTCCGCATCGAGCCGGGCGAGGTGGAGTCCGCGCTGCAACAACTGCCTGGCGTCGCCGAGACGTTGGTCATGGCTCGCGAGGACGTGCCCGGCGACAAGCGCCTGGTGGCCTACGTCGCCATTCCTTCCGGGGACGGTGGACCGACGCTGGACGCAGCGGCACTGCGAGGCCACCTCCAGCAACTGCTGCCAGCGCACATGGTGCCCACCTCCTTCGTCGTGATGGAGGCCCTGCCCCTCACGCCCAATGGAAAGGTGGACCGCAACGCCCTTCCCGCCCCCACTGCGACAGCGTTGGAGCCGGGACGGTACGTGCCTCCGACGACGCCCACCGAGCAGAAGCTCGCGGCCCTCTGGACCGAGGTACTCCGCATCGAGCGCATCGGTGCGGAGGATGACTTCTTCGAGGTCGGTGGACATTCGCTGCTGGGTACCCAGCTCGTCTCGCGGATCCGCTCGGCCTTCGGCGTGGAACTGCCGCTGCGCGCCCTCTTCGAAGCGCCCACGCTCGCCCGGCTCTCCCTCCGCGTGGACGAAGCGCTGCAGGCCGCCGACGGCATTGCCCTCCCGCCGCCGAGCGCCATTACCCGGGGCGATGAAGCGCCGCTCTCGTTCGCTCAGCAGCGGCTGTGGTTCCTGGATCAGCTCCAGCCGGGAACGGCCACGTACAACATCCCGGGCGCCCTGCGCCTGGATGGGCCGCTGGACCTCGCGGCGCTGGAGCGCTCCTTCCGCGAACTCCTCCAGCGTCACGAGTCCTTGCGCACCACCTTCCACTCGCGCGAGGGCGAACCTGTCCAGCGATTCCACGCCACGGCCGACTTCACCCTGGGCGTGCAGAGCCTGGAGCACCTGACCCCGGACACGCGCGAAGCCGAAGCGCGCCGTCTCGCTGGCGCCGAGGCCCTGCGTCCCTTCGACCTCGCCAAGGGCCCGCTGCTGCGCGCCTCGCTACTGAAGCTCGCGGAGCAGCAGCACGTGCTGCTCGTGACGATGCACCACATCGTCTCCGACGGCTGGTCCATGGGCATCCTCGTGCGCGAGCTGGGTGCCCTCTACCGTGCCTTCTCCTCGGGCCTCACTTCGCCCTTGGCGGCACTGCCTCTTCAGTACGCGGACTACGCCCTCTGGCAGCGCGACTGGCTGCAGGGCGAGGCCCTCGAGCGCCAGCGCTCCTGGTGGCGCCAGCACCTCACCGGCGCGCCGGGTGCGCTGGAGCTGCCCACCGACTTCCCCCGTCCCGCCGTCCAGTCCTTCCGCGGCGCCTCCGTCCAGTTCCTGCTCCCGCCGGAGCTCTCCAACGGCCTCCAGGACCTCGCCCAGCGGCACGGCGCCACGCTCTTCATGGCGCTGCTGGCCTCCACGCAGGCTCTGCTCGCGCGTCACTCCGGCCAGGACGACATCGTCATCGGCTCGCCCATTGCCGGCCGCCGCTTCGCGGAGCTGGAAGGCCTCATCGGCTTCTTCATCAACACGCTCGCCCTGCGCTCCCGCATGGACGACGACCCCTCCTTCGTTCAGTTGCTGGGCCGCGTGCGCGAGGCCACCCTCGGCGCCTACGCCCACCAGGACATCCCCTTCGAGAAGCTGGTGGAGGAGCTTCAGCCCCAGCGCGACATGAGCCGCTCACCGCTCTTCCAGGTGATGCTCATTCTTCAGAACGCGCCTCGCGCGGAGGAAAGTGCGCAGTCCGACGTCCTGTCCCTGCGCCCCGTCGAGCAGGATGGCAGCACGTCCTCGAAGTTCGACCTCACCTTCGCCTTCACGCACTCGCCCCAGGGGCTGGCCGGTTCCGTCACGTACAGCACGGCCCTGTTCCGTGAGGACACCATCCGCCGGCTCGTCGGCCACCTGCGTGTGCTGCTCCAGGCTGTCGTCCTGGATGCCGGGCAGCATGTGTCCGCGCTGCCCCTCATGGACGAGGCCGAGCGGCGCCAGGTGCTATTCGACTGGAACGACACGCGAGTTGACTTCTCGCGCGCAGCCACGCGGCACAGCCAAATCGATGCCCTGCACGATGTTGCGCTGAATAGTGCCATCAACGCCCAGCGCGATGCCGCACGGAATGGCCCTATCAAGGTCCAGCGCGATGTTGCGAGGAATGGGCCTGTCGACGCCCAGCGCGATGCCACGCTGAATAGCCTCATCGAGATCCAGCTCGATGCCGCGCTGAATGGCCGCAGTGAGGCCCAGCTTGATGCCGGGCGGAAGGGCTTCAGCGAGGCCCAGCTCGATGCCGCGCTGAATGGCCGCAGTGAGGCCCAGCTCGATGCCGCGCGGAATGGCTTCAGCGAGGCCCAGCTCGATGCCGCACGGAATGGCTTCAGCGAAGCCCAGCACGATGCCGCACGGAATGGCCTCAGTGAGGCCCAGCTCGATGCCGCACGGAATGGCCTCAGCGACACCCAGCGTGATGCCACGTTGAATGGCTTCAGCGAGGCCCAGCTCGATGCCGCACGGAATGGCCTCAGTGACACCCAGCGCGATGCCACGTTGAATGGCCTCAGTGAGGCCCAGCTCGATGCCGCACTGGATGGCCTCATCAAGGCTGAGCGCGATGCCGCACGAAATGGCCTCAAGGAGGCCCAACGCGATGCCACGCTGCATGGCCGCATTGAGGCCCAGCGCGAAGCCACACCGGACGGCTTCATTGAGGCTCAGCGCGATGCCACGCGGAATGGCCTCTTCGAGGTCCAGCGCGAGGCCACTCGGCATGGCCGCATTGAGGCCCAACGCGATGCCACGCTGCCTGAGCTGATCCAGGCGCAGGTGGAGCGCACGCCGGATGCGGTGGCGCTCGTGTTCGAGGGCCGCACGCTCACGTACCGGGAGCTGGACGCGCGGGCCAATCAGCTCGCCCATGCCCTCATCGCGCGCGGTGTCGGGCCCGAGGTTCGCGTCGGCCTGCTGCTGGAGCGTTCGCTGGAGCTCGTCGTTGCCCTGTTGGCCACGCTCAAGGCTGGCGGCGCCTACGTCCCCTTCGACCCCGCCTACCCTGCCCAGCGCCTCTCCTGGATGCTGGAGGACGCGCGCCCTGCGGTCCTCCTGGCCCAGGAGCACCTGCTCTCGCGTCTGCCCGCGCATGACGCCCAGGTGCTGTGCATGGACGCGCAGTGGGACGACATCGCCTCCCAGCCCCGGCACGCGCCTCCTCCCCGCGCCACTGCCGACGGCCTCGCCTACGTCATCTTCACCTCCGGCAGCACCGGCCGCCCCAAGGGCGCCATGAATGCCCATGGCCCCGTCGTCAACCGCCTGCGGTGGATGCAGTCCGCCTATGGCCTGGGGCCTTCGGATGTCGTCCTGCAGAAGACGCCCTTCAGCTTCGACGTCTCCGTCTGGGAGTTCTTCTGGCCTCTCATGACGGGCGCACGCCTCGTCGTCGCGAAGCCTGGAGGCCATCAGGACCCTGCCTACCTCGCGCGCCTCATCTCCGAAGCGGGCGTCACCACCCTGCACTTCGTGCCCTCCATGCTCCAGGTGTTCCTGGAGGAGCCGGGGCTGGAAGCGTGCACCTCGCTTCGCCGCGTGGTTTGCAGCGGTGAAGCCCTCCCGGTGGAGCTTGCTGAGCGGTGCCTGCGGCGGATGCCGTGGGCCGGGCTGCACAACCTCTACGGCCCCACCGAGGCCGCCGTCGACGTCACCTTCCACCAGTGCCTGCCCGGTGAGTCTCGTCGCTCCGTGCCCATTGGCCGGCCGGTGGCCAATACCCAAATCCGCCTCCTGGACTCCCGCCTGGAGCCCGTGCCCGTGGGTGTGGCGGGAGAGCTCTTCATCGGCGGCGTGCAGGTGGGCCGCGGCTACCTGGGCCGCCCTGAGCTGACGGCCGAGCGCTTCATCCCGGATGCCTTCAGCGACACGCCGGGCGCGCGGCTCTACCGCACCGGCGACGTGGCCCGCTGGCTGCCCGACGGCGCCATCGAGTACGTGGGCCGTGCGGACTTCCAGGTGAAGGTGCGCGGCCTGCGCATCGAGTTGGGAGAGATTGAGGCCGCGCTGGAGCAGCACCCCGGCGTGCGTCAGGCCGTGGTCGTGGCACGTGAGGACTCGGCCGGTGACAAGCGGCTGGTGGCCTACGTCGTCCGTGGCAGCGACGAGGCGGTGGAGGTCTCCGCGCTGCGCTCGCGGCTACACGAGAAGCTGCCGGAGTACATGGTGCCCTCCGCCTTCGTGGTGCTGGAGGCCCTGCCGCTGACTCCCAGCGGAAAGGTGGACCGCAAGGCCCTGCCCGCACCGGAGGCCCCGGTCTCCACCGCCGAGTACGTCGCTCCGCGAAACCCCACCGAGCAGAAGCTCGCGGCCCTCTGGGCCCAGGTACTGCGCGTGACCCGCGTGGGCGCCACCGACCACTTCTTCGAACTCGGCGGCCACTCCCTCCTGGCCACGCAGCTCGTCTCGCGGATCCGCTCGGCCTTCGGCGTGGAACTGCCGCTGCGTGCCCTCTTCGAAGCGCCCACGCTCGCCCGGCTCTCCCTCCGCGTGGACGAAGCGCTGCAGGCCGCCGACGGCATTGCCCTCCCGCCGCCGAGCGCCATCGCCCGGGGCAATGAAGCGCCGCTCTCGTTCGCTCAGCAGCGACTGTGGTTCCTGGATCAGCTCCAGCCGGGAACGGCCACGTACAACATCCCGGGTGCCCTGCGCCTGGATGGGCCGCTGGACCTCGCGGCGCTGGAGCGCTCCTTCCGCGAACTCCTCCAGCGTCACGAGTCCTTGCGCACCACCTTCCACTCGCGCGAGGGCGAACCCGTCCAGCGCTTCCACGCCACGGCCGACTTCACCCTGGCCGTGCAGGACCTGGAACACCTCACCCCGGACGCGCGCGAAGCCGAAGCGCGGCGTCTCGCTGGCGCCGAGGCCCTGCGCCCCTTCGACCTCGCCAGGGGCCCGCTGCTGCGCGCCTCGCTGCTGAGGCTAGCGGAGCAGCAGCACGTGCTGCTCGTGACGATGCACCACATCGTCTCCGACGGCTGGTCCATGGGCATCCTCGTGCGCGAGCTGGGTGCCCTCTACCGTGTCTTCTCCTCGGGCCTCACTTCTCAGCTGGCCGCACTGCCCCTTCAGTACGCGGACTACGCCCTCTGGCAGCGCGACTGGCTGCGGGGCGAGGCCCTCGAGCGCCAGCGCTCCTGGTGGCGCCAGCACCTCACCGGCGCGCCGGGTGCGCTGGAGCTGCCCACCGACTTCCCCCGTCCCGCCGTCCAGTCCTTCCGCGGCGCCTCCGTCCAGTTCCTGCTCCCGCCGGAGCTTTCCAACGGCCTCCAGGACCTCGCCCAGCGGCACGGCGCCACGCTCTTCATGGCGCTGCTGGCCTCCACGCAGGCCCTGCTCGCGCGCCACTCCGGCCAGGACGACATCGTCATCGGCTCACCCATTGCCGGCCGCCGCTTCGCGGAGCTGGAAGGCCTCATCGGCTTCTTCATCAACACGCTCGCCCTGCGCTCCCGCATGGACGACGACCCCTCCTTCGTTCAGCTGCTCGGCCGCGTGCGCGAGGCCACCCTCGGCGCCTACGCGCACCAGGACATCCCCTTCGAGAAGCTGGTGGAGGAGCTTCAGCCCCAGCGCGACATGAGCCGCTCACCGCTCTTCCAGGTGATGCTCATTCTTCAGAACGCGCCTCGCGCGGAGGAAGGTACTCAGCCCGACGTCCTGTCCCTGCGTCCCGTCGAGCAGGACGGCAGCACGTCCTCGAAGTTCGACCTCACCTTCGCCTTCACGCACTCGCCCCAGGGGCTGGCGGGTTCCATCACGTACAGCACGGCCCTGTTCCGTGAGGACACCATCCGCCGGCTCGCCGGCCACCTGCGTGTGCTGCTCCAGGCTGTCGTTCGCACGCCGGACACACGGGTGCATGATCTGCCCCTGCTTCCCTCCGACGAGCGCCAGCAGGTGCTCCTCGCTTGGAACGACACCGCCCGTTCCTTCGACGCCACCCGCGTCCATGCCCGGTTCGAAGCCCAGGCCACTCGCACTCCGGACGCGTTCGCCCTCGTCGCCGGAGAGGAGCGGCTCACCTACCGTGAGCTGCACCAGCGAGTCCTGCGCCTCTCCCACAGACTCCAGGCACTGGGCGTTCGCCCGGACGAGCCCGTGGCCCTGTGCGCCCGCCGGTCACCGGACATGGTCGTGGCGATGCTCGCCATCCTCCACGCTGGCGGCGCCTACCTGCCGTTGGATCCGAGCTACCCCGCGGATCGCCTCGCGTGGATGCTCCGCGACTCGCGGGCCCGCGTGCTCGTCACCCAGCGGCCTCTGCGCGACACGGTGCCTGCGGACGGGCTGGACGTGGTGTTCATCGAGGAGACCGGCGACGGCGAGGCCGCGCAGGCTCCGGGCGCATCCCTTTCCTCGACGCTGGCCTACGTCATCTACACGTCGGGAAGCACGGGACGCCCCAAGGGCGTCATGGTTCCTCATCACACCCTGTCGAACTACCTGGAGGCCATGGACCTGGTGCTGGGGACGTCCTCTCCAGGCATCTGGCTCGCCGTCACCAGCATCTCCTTCGACATCCACGTCCTGGAGCTGCTCTGGACGCTGACGCGCGGCTTCCAGGTCGTGCTCCATGACGAACAGGCCGTGGCCCGGGGCGCCGCGCTCCCGCTCTCGCAGCTCCTGCGTCGTCATGCCGTCACCCACATGCAGTGCACGCCCGCCTTCGCGCGCACGCTCGTGCTCGCGCCCGACAGCGTGACGTCGCTGGGAGCGCTGCGGCACCTGCTCGTCGGCGGCGAAGCCCTGCCCGGGGCGCTCGCGCTCCAACTGCGGGAGGCCGTGCCCTCGGCCGTGCTGCGGAACATGTACGGGCCCACGGAGACCACCGTCTACTCCTCCGAGCACGCCGTCACTGGCGACGCGCTGCCCGCCACCATCTCCATTGGCGCGCCCATCGCGAACACGCGCATGTACGTGCTGGATCCGCGAGGCCAGCCCGTGCCCGTGGGCGTTGCCGGTGAGCTCTTCATCGCGGGCGACGGCGTGGTGCGCGGCTACCTGGCGCGCCCGGAGCTGACCGCCGAGCGCTTCGTGCCGGATGCCTTCTCCGGCGACCCTGGCGCTCGCATGTACCGCACGGGCGACCTCGCGCGCTGGCGCTCCGACGGGACGCTCGACTTCCTGGGCCGCTCCGACTTCCAGGTGAAGGTGCGCGGCTTCCGCATCGAACCCGGAGAGGTGGAGGCCGTTCTCGTCCGGCACCCGGACGTGCTCCAGGCCGTGGCGGGGGCGCGGCTCGACGCTTCCGGTGATGGTCGGCTCGTGGCGTGGGTGGTGCTGCGGGACGGGCAGACGCTGGAGCGCGCGGCGCTGCGCGACTTCGCCCGCCAGCACCTTCCCGAGCACCTGGTGCCGTCGCTCTTCATGGCGCTGGCTGCGTTCCCGCTCACGCCCAATGGCAAGGTGGACCGCAAGGCCCTGCCCATGCCGGAGGCTCCCGTCTCCACCGACGGGTACGTCGCTCCGCGCACGAGCACCGAGGAGCAGCTCTCGGCGCTCTGGGCGCAGGTGCTTCGCGTGCCGCGCGTGGGGGCCACCGACCACTTCTTCGAACTGGGCGGTCACTCGCTCCTGGCCACGCAGCTCGTCTCGCGTCTGCGCGCGACGTTCGGCATCGAGCTGCCCCTCCGGGCGCTGTTCGAAGGGCCGACCGTGGCGGAGATGGCGACGCGCATCGACGCCGCGCTCCAGTCCGGCCAGCTCGCGGCGGCGCCGCCCCTCCAGCGCGCGCCGTCTTCCGACGCGCTGCCGGTCTCGTACTCGCAGCACCGGGTGTGGCTGCTCGACCAGCTGTCTCCCGGCGGCACGGCGTTCAACATGCCGCTGGCCCTGCGCCTGTCCGGAGCGCTGGACGTCGAGGCCCTGCGCCGCGCCCTCGAAGCCCTGGTGCACCGGCACGAAGCCCTGCGCACCACGTTCCGCGCGACCGCCGAGGGCCCCATCCAGGTCATCGCGCCACCCGGCCCGCTGACGCTGGAGCCCATCGACCTGCGCTCGCTGCCCTACGACGCGCGGGAGGCCGAGGCCCAGCGCCGCTCCGACGCGGAGGCCTCGCGTCCCTTCGACCTGGCCACGGGCCCGCTGCTGCGTGTGTCGCTGCTGGTCCTGGACGACGGGGAGCACGTCCTCCTCCTCACGCTGCATCACATCATCAGCGACGGCTGGTCCATGTCCGTGATGGTGCGCGAGGTGGTGGAGCTCTACCGGGCCTTCTCCACGCACACCCCCGCGTCCCTTCCGCCGCTGTCGCTCCAGTTCTCCGACTACGCCGCCTGGCAGCGCCAGTGGTTGCAGGGGGACGTGCTGGAGGAGCAGCTCACGTGGTGGCGGCGCCAGTTGGACGGCGCTCCGCACGCGCTGGAGCTGCCCACCGACCGGCCTCGCGCGCCCCACGCCTCGTTCCAGGCGGGGCTGCTCCCCGTGGAGCTTCCGCTGGCGCTGAGTGAGGCCGTGGAGGCGCTCTGCCGCCGTGAGGGCGTCACGCCCTTCATGTTCCTGCTGGCGGCCTTCCAGGTGCTGCTGTCGCGCTACTCCGGCCAGGACGACATCAGCGTGGGATCGCCCGTCGCGGGCCGCAACCGCGCGGAGCTGGAAGGGCTCATCGGCTTCTTCCTCAACACGCTCGTCCTGCGCACCCGCCTGGACGGGGACCCCACCGTGCGCGAGTTGCTGGCGCGCGTGCGCACCACGGCGCTGGACGCCTTCGCGCACCAGCACGTGCCCTTCGAACAGCTCCAGCCGATGCGCGACCTGCACCAGGCGCCGCTGTTCCAGGTGATGTTCATCCTCCAGAACATGCCCCCCGCGGAGCTGTCCGTCCCGGGGCTGACGTTCCGAGCGCTCCCGTCGCGAGGCCGCGCCGCCAAGTTCGACCTGACGCTGGCGCTCAGCCGGACCGCGCGAGGCTTCACGGGGACGCTGGAGTACGCCCAGGACTTCTACGACGCCGCCACCGCCGAGCGGTGGATGCACCACCTGCGTGTGCTGGTGGAGGCCCTGGTGGCCGCTCCCGAACGCCGGCTCTCCGCGATCCCGCTGCTGACGGAAACCGAGCGCCGGCAGGTGCTGGTGGACTGGAACGCCACGCGCGCGGACTTCCCTGACGCCTGCGTGCACTCGCTCTTCGAGGCGCAGGTGCGCCGTGCGCCAGACGCACGCGCCGCCACGTTCGAGGGAACGCACCTCACGTACGCGGAGCTGGACGCCCGCGCCAACCAGGTCGCGCACGCGCTGCGCCGCCGGGGTGTCGGGCCCGAGGTGCGCGTGGCCCTGAGCATGGAGCGCTCGCTGGACGTCGTCATCGGCCTGCTGGGCATCCTCAAGGCCGGATGCGCGTGGGTGCCGGTGGATCCGCTCCTGCCGAGCGAACGGCGCGCCTTCATGCTGGAGGACAGCGGCGCCCGGGTGTTGCTGACGCAGGCGGCGCTGCGCGACCGCTTCTCCCAGGCCTACAGCGCGTCCGCGCTCTGCCTGGACGCTGAACGCGACGCCCTTTCGCAGGAGCGCACCGACGCGCCTGCCTGCGGCGTCACCCCGCGCCACCTGGCCTACCTGCTCTACACGTCCGGCAGCACCGGCCTGCCCAAGGGCACCCTGGTGGAGCACCGGAGCGGGGCCAACCTCGTCACGCACGAGGCCGTGGCGTATGGCATTGGACCGGGGGACCGCGTCCTCCAGTTCGCCAACCTGAGCTTCGACCTGTCGGTGGAGGAGATCTTCACCACGCTGTGCGCCGGCGCGACGCTGGTGCTGGCACCGATGGAGAAGCTGATGCCGGGCGCGCCGCTGCAGCAGTTGCTGCGCGAGCAGGCCCTGACGGTCATCAGCCTCACGCCCGCGGCGCTGGCGGCCACTCCCGCGGACGGGCTGCCCGCGCTGCGCACCGTCATCTCCGGAGGCGAGGCCCTGCCCGCCGACGTGGTGGCGCGGTGGGCCTCCGGGCGGCGGCTGATCAACACCTACGGCCCCACGGAGGCCACGGTGGTGGCCACGCTCACCGACTGCGTGGCGGACGGACTGGTGCCCGCCATCGGCAGGCCCCTGTCCAACGTACGCGCCTACGTGCTGGACGCGCGCGGCCAGCCGGTGCCCGTGGGCGTGCGAGGAGAGCTGTACCTGGGAGGCGTGGGCGTGGCGCGCGGCTACGCGGGGCGTCCCGTGCTGACGGCCGAGCGCTTCGTGCCAGACACGTTCTCGGGTGATGCCGGTGCAAGGCTGTACCGCACGGGCGACGTGGTGCGCTGGCGCGAGGACGGCACGCTGGAGTTCGTGGGCCGCGCCGACGCGCAGGTGAAGGTGCGCGGCTTCCGCATCGAATTGGGCGAGGTGGAGGCGGTGCTGCGCACGGCCCCCGCGGTGAGGGAGGCAGTGGTCCTGGTGCGCGAGGACGTGCCGGGCGACAAGCGCCTCGTGGCCTACGTCGTCGCGGATGCGCCGGACGTGTCCGCGCTCCGTGAACACCTGAAGCAGCACCTGCCGGAGTACATGGTGCCCGCGGCCTTCGTCGCGCTGCCCGCCCTGCCGCTCACCGCCAACGGCAAGGTGGATCGCAGGGCCCTGCCCGCGCCGGACTTCACGGGCGATGAGCGCGAGCACGTCCCGCCGCGCACAGGTACCGAGGAGCGGCTCGCTGGCCTGTGGCGTCCGCTCCTGGGCGTCAACCGGGTGGGGGCGACCGACAGCTTCTTCGACCTGGGAGGCCACTCGCTGCTGGCCACCCAGGCCATCAGCCGCATCCGGGAAGCCTTCGGCGTGGAGCTGCCGCTGCGCGCCCTCTTCGACGCGCCCACCGTCGAAGGACTGGCCGCACGAATCGACGCGGCCCTTGAAGGCAGGGGCCTGCCGACGCCTTCGCGCCGGAGTGAAGGCCCCGCGCTGTCCGTGCCGCTCCTTCCCCTGGAGGAGGTCGCGGCGCGCGAAGTGGCACGGCCCGCACCGGTGGAACCGGGCGATGACTCCGCCAACGTCCGCCCGCTCACGGACGCCGAGCGTCGGCAGGTGCTTATCGATTGGAACTCGACGGCGACCGACTTCCCGCGCGATGCCACGTTGCCTGAGCTGATCCAGGCGCAGGTGGAGCGCACGCCGGATGCGGTGGCGCTCGTGTTCGAGGGCCGCACCCTCACGTACCGGGAGCTGGACACGCGGGCCAATCAGCTCGCCCATGCCCTCATCGCGCGCGGTGTCGGGCCCGAGGTTCGCGTCGGCCTGCTGCTGGAGCGCTCGCTGGAGCTCGTCGTTGCCCTGTTGGCCACGCTCAAGGCCGGTGGCGCCTACGTCCCCTTCGACCCGGCCTACCCCGCCCAGCGCCTCTCCTGGATGCTGGAGGACGCGCGCCCCGCCGTCCTCCTGGCCCAGGAGCACCTGCTCTCGCGTCTGCCCGCGCATGACGCCCAGGTGCTGTGCATGGACGCGCAGTGGGACGACATCGCCTCCCAGCCCCGGCACGCGCCTCCTCCCCGCGCCACCGCCGACGGCCTCGCCTACGTCATCTTCACCTCCGGCAGCACCGGCCGCCCCAAGGGCGCCATGAATGCCCATGGCCCCGTCGTCAACCGCCTGCGGTGGATGCAGTCCGCCTATGGCCTGGGGCCTTCGGATGTCGTCCTGCAGAAGACGCCCTTCAGCTTCGACGTCTCCGTCTGGGAGTTCTTCTGGCCTCTCATGACGGGCGCACGCCTCGTCGTCGCGAAGCCCGGCGGCCATCAGGACCCTGCCTACCTCGCGCGCCTCATCTCCGAAGCGGGCGTCACCACCCTGCACTTCGTGCCCTCCATGCTCCAGGTGTTCCTGGAGGAGCCGGCGCTGGAAGCGTGCACCTCGCTTCGCCGCGTGGTTTGCAGCGGTGAAGCCCTCCCGGTGGAGCTTGCTGAGCGGTGCCTGCGGCGGCTGCCCTGGGCCGGGCTGCACAACCTCTACGGCCCCACCGAGGCTGCTGTCGACGTCACCTTCCACCAGTGCTTGCCTGGCGAATCTCGCCGCTCCGTGCCCATTGGCCGGCCGGTGGCCAATACCCAAATCCGCCTCCTGGACTCCCGCCTGGAGCCCGTGCCCGTGGGCGTTGCGGGAGAGCTCTTCATCGGCGGTGTGCAGGTGGGCCGAGGCTACCTGGGCCGTCCGGAGCTGACGGCCGAGCGCTTCATCCCGGATGCCTTCGGCGACACGCCGGGCGCGCGGCTCTACCGCACCGGCGACGTGGCCCGTTGGCTGCCGGATGGCGCCATCGAGTACGTGGGCCGTGCGGACTTCCAGGTGAAGGTGCGCGGCCTGCGCATCGAGTTGGGAGAGATTGAAGCCGCGCTGGAGCAGCACCCCGGCGTGCGTCAGGCCGTGGTCGTGGCACGTGAGGACTCGGCCGGTGACAAGCGGCTGGTGGCCTACGTCGTCCGGGGCAGCGAAGCGGTGGAGGTGAGCGCATTGCGCTCGCGGCTGCACGAGAAGCTGCCGGAGTACATGGTGCCCTCCGCCTTCGTGGTGATGGACGCACTGCCGCTGACTCCCAGCGGAAAGGTGGACCGCAAGGCCCTTCCTGCTCCGGAAACCTCACGGACCCGCATTCCCACCCGCCCACCGGACACCGACACGGAGCGCGAGCTGGCGGCGCTGTGGAGCCGCGTGCTCCGCATCGAGGACGTGGGTGCCGACGACAGCTTCTTCGACCTGGGCGGTCACTCGTTGAGCGCCACCCAGGTGCTCGCGCGCGTGCGCCAGCACTTCGGGGTCGAGCTCTCGCTTCCCGGCTTCTTCGCGAGCCCCACCGTGGAGGCGATGGCCCGCCGCATCGACGCGCTGCTCCTGGATCGGCCCGCGGCGCCCGTGCCACCGCTCCGCGCGCGGACCACGCAGGACCCCGCGCCCCTGTCCTTCGCGCAGCAGCGCCTGTGGTTCCTCTCGAAGCTGGACCCCGACAGCTCGAACTACAACCTCCCCACCGCCGTGCTGCTGGAGGGCCCGCTCGACGTGCCCGCGCTCACGCGCGCCCTCCGAGACCTGCTCCAGCGCCACGAGTCCCTGCGCACGACGCTCCAGGAGCACGGCCACCAGCCCGTCCAGGTCATCGCCCCCGAGCCTCCGCTGCCCGCGGTCTGGGCGGACCTCCGCGACCTGCCCGCCAACGAACGCGAAGCCACGCTCCAGCGCCTCGTTGAGCACGAGGCCTGGCGGCCCTTCGACCTGGCGATGGGACCGCTCTGGCGCGTGCTCCTCTTCCGGCTGGAGGAGGCACGCCATGCGCTGATCATCACCCTGCACCACGTCATCTCCGACGGCTGGTCCATGGGCGTCCTCGTCCAGGAGCTGACGACGCTCTACACGGCCCACGCGCAGGGGCGTCCCGCGAGCCTGGAACCGCTCGCCGTGCAGTACCCGGACTTCGCCCTCTGGCAGCGCGGATGGCTGCGCGACGAGGTGCTGGAGGCACAGCTCGGCTGGTGGCGGGCCCGGCTCCAGGGTGCGCCCCGGACGCTGGAGCTGCCCACGGACCGCCCGCGCCCGGCCGCGCCGACGCTCCAGGGTGGCGCGTACGCGTTCCAGTTCCCCGTGGAGCTGTCGGAAGCGCTCCAGACCCTCTGCCGTCAGGAGGGCGTCACGCCTTCCATGGTGGTGCTGGCCGCGTTCCAGTTGCTGCTGTCGCGCTACTCCGGCCAGGAGGACATCAGCGTGGGCTCGCCCATCGCCGGGCGCACGCACGCGGAGCTGGAAGGGCTCATCGGCTTCTTCGTGAACACGCTGGTCCTGCGCACGGACCTCGCTGGGGTCCCCAGCTTCCGCGCGTTGCTCGCCCGGGTTCGCGACGTGACGCTGGGCGCCTACGCCCACCAGGACGTGCCCTTCGAGAAGCTTGTGGAGACCCTGCGGCCCGAGCGCATCGCGGGCCGCGCGCCGCTCTTCCAGGTGATGCTCGCGTACCAGAACGCCCCGATGCCGGAGGTGCTCGGGCCCGGGCTGAAGATGGGCTCGATCAAGATCGAGCACCGCGCGTCGAAGTTCGACCTCGTCCTGTCCGTCAACGACCGGGGCCAGGGCCTGCGCGGCGTGCTGGAGTACAGCACCGACCTGTTCGACGCCTCGACGGCGGAGCGCATGATGGGCCACCTGCGCGTGCTGCTGGAGGGCGCGCTCGCGGGACCGGATCATCCGCTCCACGCGCTGCCCCTGCTCACGGCAGGGGAGCGGCACCTGCTGTTCCACGCGTGGCGCGATCCGTCCGCCGCCACCGCGAAGGACGCCGGTCTGCACCGGCTGCTCCAGGCCCAGGCCCGGCTCACACCCGAGGCCGTGGCCGCGGAACAGGAAGGCGAGACGCTCACCTGGGCCGAGGCGTACCGGCGAGCCCGCGAGGTGTACCGGGCGCTGGTGGCCCAGCGGAAGGTGGAGCTGCCCGCTCCGCCTGCGCTGGTCCCCGTGCCGCGCTCGGGTCCGCTGCCGCTGTCGTTCGCGCAGCAGCGGCTGTGGTTCATTGATCAGCTGCAGCCCGGCACCGCCACGTACAACATCCCGTTCGCGCTGCGCGTGCGGGGAGCGCTGGACGTGCCGGCCCTGGAGCAGGCCTTCCGTGCGCTCCTCCACCGTCACGAAGCCCTGCGCACCACGTTCGTGGTTCGTGACTCGGAACCCTTCCAGGAGATCCATTCGGCCGGCGACTTCCACCTGACCGTGGTGGACCTGGGCGCGCTGCCCGGGGCCGAACGGGAGGCCGAGGCCCAGGGACGCGCCGACGCCGAGGCCGTGCGTCCGTTCGACCTCGCGCGCGGTCCACTGCTGCGTGCCTCGCTGATCCGGATCGACTCGCAGGAGCACGTGCTGCTCTTGACGATGCACCACATCGTTTCCGACGGCTGGTCCATGGACGTGCTGGTGCGCGAGGTGACGGGGCTCTACGGGGCCTTCGTGCAGGGCAGGTCTTCGCCGCTGCCGGAGCTGCCGGTCCAGTACGCGGACTACGCCGTGTGGCAGCGCTCGTGGTTGCAGGGGGAGGTGCTGGAGGCGCAGTTGGGTTACTGGAAGCAGCAGCTCACCGGTGCGCCGGCCCTGCTGGAACTGCCCACGGACAAGCCGCGTCCCGCCGTGCAGTCCCAGCGCGGTGCGTCCCTGCCCGTGAACCTGCCGCTGTCCGATGCACTGACGGACTTCTGCCAGCGTGAAGGCGTCACGCCCTTCATGGCCCTGCTGGCTGCGTTCCAGGTGCTGCTGTCGCGCTACTCCGGCCAGGAGGATGTCTCCGTCGGTACGCCCATCGCGGGCCGGACTCGCGGAGAGACGGAAGGCCTCATCGGCCTGTTCATCAACACCCTCGTCCTGCGCGCCCACGTCGCGCCGGAGGCTTCATTCCGACAGCTGCTGGCCCAGGTGCGCGACACGACCCTGGCGGCTTACGAGCACCAGCACCTGCCCTTCGAGAAGCTTGTCGAGGAGCTTCAGCCGCAGCGCAGCCTGAGCCATTCGCCTCTCTTCCAGGTCATGCTCGTGCTGCAGAACGCGCCGGCCTCGGAGCTGAGCCTTTCCGGCCTGTCCTTCCAGCCGCTCGCGCGTGACTTCGAGGCCACCAAGTCGGACCTCACGCTGTCGCTCGCCCAGACGGCGCAGGGCCTCACCGGCACCCTGGGCTATCGCACCGACCTGTTCGAAGCGTCCACCGTCACTCGCATGGTGGAACACCTGCGCGTGCTGCTGGAGGCCGCGCTCGCGTCGCCAGAGTCACGCGTCAGTGAGCTGCCACTGCTGACGGACGCGGAGAAGAAGCTGCTCCTCACGGACTTCGTCTCCACCGAGGCGCCGCTTCCTCCGCCACGCAGCGTGCATGCCCTCTTCGAGCAGCGCGCGGCCCTCCATCCGGATGCGCCCGCCGTGGCATGCGATGGACAGGTGCTCACCTACGGGGAGCTGAACGCGCGCGCCAACCAACTGGCCTGGCACCTGCGCTCCCTGGGCGTCGGCACCGACTCGTGCGTTGCCCTATGCCTGGAGCGCTCCGTTGAAACCGTCGTCGCGCTGCTGGGTGTCTGGAAGGCTGGCGGTGCCTACGTGCCGCTCGACCCGGCTCAGCCCGCCCTGCGCTTGCAGTCCCTGGTGCAGGAGGTTTCCGCGCCCGTCGTCGTCACAACGTCGCGCCATGCGTCTGCTTTTGCCTCTACCAGCTCACGCAACGTACGCCTGAATGAGGACGCGTCCTCCATTGCGTCTCTCAGCGTGCACGTCGTTCGCCTGGATGAGGACGCCACGGTGCTCTCGCGCCTGCGCACGGACGCGCCTCCGGTTGAGTCGCATCCGGACTCTCTCGCCTATGTCCTCTTCACCTCCGGCTCCACCGGCAGGCCCAAGGGCGTCGCTGTCGCCCACTCGCAACTCTTCACCTACGTCGACTCGGTGACGCAGCGCCTGGGGCTGGAGGCCTGCGCAAGCTTCGCGCTCGTCTCCACCTTCGTCGCCGACCTGGGCAACACCGTCCTCTTCCCTGCCCTCACCACGGGCGGCTTGCTGCACGTCCTCACCCAGGAGTGCGCCTCCAGCCCTGCGGCCCTGGCCGACTACTTCTCACGCCACCCCATCGACTGCATGAAGGTGGTGCCTTCCCACCTGGCCGCGCTGCTCACCGCGCCCCAGCCCCGCCACGTCCTGCCTCGTAAGCGCCTGGTGCTGGGCGGTGAGTCCTCCACCTGGGCCCTGCTCCAGTCCGTGCACGCACTTGCTCCGGAGTGCGAGGTGCACAACCACTACGGCCCTACCGAGACGACTGTCGGCGTCCTTGCCGGCCGCGTGCAACTGCCTCCGGCCCAGCCGGCTTTGGCCTCCGTGCCGCTGGGCTGGCCCCTGGCCCATTCGCGCCTCTACGTCCTGGATGCTTCGCTGCGGCCCACCCCGCTGGGCGTCCCGGGCGAGCTCTTCGTCGGTGGCGCACAGGTGACTCGCGGTTACCTCGCCCGGCCTGACTTGACGGCCGAGCGCTACGTGCCGGACCCGTTCAGCCCCGCCCCTGGTGCTCGCATGTACCGCACGGGTGACCGCGTGCGCTGGCTCGCGGACGGCCGCGTGGAGTTCCTCGGCCGCGTCGACTTCCAGGTGAAGGTGCGTGGCTTCCGCGTCGAGCCCGGAGAAGTCGCCACCGTGCTTCGTGCGCTCCCCTCCGTGCATGAAGCCGTCGTCGTCGCTCGCCAGGACTCGCCCGGTGAGGCTCGCCTCGTCGCCTACGTCGTCGCGGACTCCACCGACGTGCCCTCGCTCCGGGAGAACCTGAAGCAGCGGCTGCCCGAGTACATGGTGCCCTCCGCCTTCGTCTTCCTGGAGGCCCTGCCTCTCACTCCCAACGGCAAGGTCGACCGCAAGGCCCTGCCCGCTCCGGAGGCTTCCGCTTCGAGCTCCGATTACGTGGCGCCTCGCACTCCCACGGAGGAGCTGCTCGCGTCCCTCTGGGCCGAAGTGCTGCGTCTGCCCCGCGTGGGCGCACAGGACCAGTTCTTCGAGCTGGGCGGTCACTCACTGCTCGCCACTCAGCTCGTGGCCCGGGTGCGTGCGGCGTTCGGCGTGGAACTTCCCCTTCGCTCCATCTTCGAAGCACCCATCCTGACGGACCTCGCACGCCGCATCGACGACACGGCGAAGCATGCGTCCGGCGTGAAGGCACCACCGCTCGTGCCGGCACCTCGCACGGGAGAACTGCCGCTGTCCTTCGCGCAGCAGCGCCTGTGGTTCATCGACCAGCTCGTCCCCGGGTCGTCCACCTACAACGTCCCGTCCATCCTCCGCCTGGAAGGCGGGCTGCACGTCGAAGCCCTGCGCCAGAGCCTCACCGAGCTGGTGCGCCGCCATGAAGCCCTGCGCACCCGCTTCCCCTCTCGCCAGGGGCAGCCCTTCCAGCACATCGATGCCCCCAGCGACCTGCCCCTGCCCACGGTGGACCTCAACCACCTGGGCGTGGCAGCCCTCAACGAAGCACGGCGCCTGGCCTCCATTGAGGCCCAGCGTCCCTTCGACCTGGCCTCCGGACCCCTCGTGCGCACGCTGCTGCTGACGCTCGCACCCACCGAGCACGTGCTCGTCTTCACGCTGCACCACATCGTGTCCGACGGCTGGTCTCGCGGCGTCCTCGTCCGCGAAATGGCCGCGCTCTACCAGGCCTTCTCCAGCGGCCAGCCCTCGCCTCTGCGCGAGCTGCCCGTCCAGTACGCCGACTACGCCCTCTGGCAGCGCTCGTGGCTGCACGGAGACGTCCTGGAAGCCCAGCTCTCCTACTGGCGTCAGCGGCTCGCGGACGCGGCGCCCCTGGAGCTGCCCACGGATCTCCCTCGGCCTCCCGTGCAGTCCTTCCGTGGCGACGTCGTCCCGCTGCGGCTGTCCGCGTCGCTCGCGCAGGCCCTCAAGGCCCTGGGGCGGAGTGACGGTGTCACGCCGTTCATGCTCCTGCTCGCGGCCTTCCAGGTGCTGCTCTCGCGCTACGCGGGGCAGGAGGACATCAGCGTCGGCACGCCCATCGCCGGCCGCACGCACGCGGAGACGGAGAGCCTCATCGGCTTCTTCGTGAACACGCTCGTGCTGCGCTCGCGGGTGTCCCCTGGCGCGTCCTTCCACCAGCTGCTCCAGCAAGTGCGCGAGGCCTCCCTGGGGGCATACGCCCATCAGGACGTCCCCTTCGAGCGGCTCGTCGAGGACCTGAGGCCCCAGCGCGACCTGACGCGCCCGCCGCTCTTCCAGGCCCTCTTCACCATGCAGAACGCTTCCATGCCGGCCGTCCAACTGCCGGGCCTCGCCCTGCGTCCCCTGGACGTGGAAGGCCACAGCGTCAAGGCGGAGCTGGAGCTGTTCCTCTCCGAGTCCTCCGACGGCTTCGAGGGCTCGCTCGGCTTCAACACCGACCTCTTCGCTCCCGCCACGGCCCAACGAATGGCGCGGCACTTCGGCGCCCTCGTCGAAGCGCTCGTCTCGCATCCGGAGGCACCGCTCACGTCCGCGTCCATGCTCTCCCCGGACGAGCAGCGTCAGGTGTTGCTCGACTGGAACGACACGCGGGTGCCCTTCCCCGACGAGGTGTCCATCCACCAGCGCTTCGCGGCCCAGGCACGCCAGACGCCGGACGCCGTGGCCCTTATCTCCGGCGAAGACCGCCTCACGTACCGGCAGCTCGACGAACGTGCCAACCAGCTCGCCCATGCCCTCATCGGCCTGGGCGTCGCTCCGGGCGTTCCCGTCGCAATGGCCCTGGAGCGCTCGTTCGACCTCGTCGTCGTGCTCCTCGCCGTCCTCAAGGCCGGCGCGGCCTACGTCCCGCTGGAGCTGACCCATCCCCGCGAGCGTCTTGCCCTGCTGCTGCAGGACTGCGCCTCGCCCCTGCTCCTGTCCCACGCCTCGCTGGCGCAGCGCCTGCCGTCCTTCTCCGGCCGCACCCTCCTGCTGGACGACGAGGCCTCACTCCTCGCGCGTCAGCCCACGCATGCGCCCGCGGTCTCCACGTCTCCGGACAGCCTCGCCTACGTGATGTTCACCTCCGGCTCCACCGGTCGGCCCAAGGGTGTCCTGGTGCCTCACCGGGGCGTCACCCGGTTGGTGCTCGGCGGCTCCTTCATCCACTTCGGATCCGACGAGGTCTTCCTCCAGTTCGCCCCCGTTGCCTTCGACGCCTCCACGCTCGAAATCTGGGGTGCGCTGCTCCACGGCGGGAAGCTCGTCCTCGCGCCGCCCCATGCCCTGTCCACCGAGGAGCTCGCGGCCCTGCTTCGTCATCACCGCGTGACGACGCTGTGGCTCACCGCCGCACTCTTCGAGCAGATGACGCTGCACCAGGGCGAGGCCCTCGCGCAGGTCCGCCAGGTCCTCGCGGGTGGTGACGTGCTGCCCACGGAGCGCGTGCGCCAGCACCTCTCGCGCCTGAGCCCGGGCTCCGTCCTGATCAACGGCTACGGCCCCACCGAGAACACGACCTTCTCCACCACGCTCACGCTCCATCCCGACACGCGCGTGGACGGTCCCGTGCCGATTGGCCGCCCCATCTCCAATGCCACGGCCTACGTGCTCGACGCGCACCTGCGCCCGGTGCCCGTGGGCGTCCCGGGTGAGCTCTTCGTCGGCGGCGACGGCCTCGCGTGGGGATACCTGAACCGTTCCGACCTCACCGCCGAGCGCTTCATCCCGCACCCCTTCGCCATCACGCCCGGCCAGCGCCTCTACCGCACGGGCGACAAGGCGCGCTGGCTCGCGGACGGCACGCTCGACTTCCTCGGCCGCACCGACTTCCAGCTCAAGCTGCGCGGCTTCCGCATCGAGCCGGGCGAAATCGAATCCGCGCTGCGGCGGCTCCCCGCCGTCGCGGAAGCGCTGGTGCTGGCCCGCGAGGACGTGCCCGGCGACAAGCGCCTCGTCGCCTACGTCGTCCCGTCGTCTCCTGCGCCCGAGGACCTGGCGGAGACACTGCGGCTCCAGCTCCAGCAACAACTGCCCGGCTACATGGTGCCCTCGGCCTTCGTCGTGATGGAGGCCCTGCCGCTCAACGCCAACGGCAAGGTGGACCGCGGGGCCGTGCCCGCTCCGGACGCCGCCGCGTCGCACGGCCGCTACGTCGCGCCGCGCACGCCCATGGAGCAGCTCATCGCGCGAGCCTTCGCGGAGGTGCTGCGCCTGGAGCGCGTCAGCGCCGATGCGGACTTCTTCGACCTGGGCGGCCACTCGCTGCTCGCCGTGCACCTGATGGCGCTCCTCCGTGAGCGGACGGGCCGCGCGTTGCCCCTGTCCGCGCTCTTCCAGGGCTCCACCGTCGAACGGCTCGCGGCGCTGCTCTCGCCTTCCGACAAGACCCGCGCCCTGGGACCGAACCTGGCGCGGCTCGGCACGGGGGACTCACAGCGCCGGCCGCTGTTCCTGGTCCATGGCGGTGGCGGTGGCGTGCTCAGCTACGCGGACCTCGTGCGCCACCTGGGCAACGAGCGGCCCGTGTACGGCATTTTCGCACCCGGCCTGGAGGACGGAGACCTGCCGCCGTCGTCCATGGAGGCGCTGGCCCGGCTCTACCTGGAGCAGGTGCGCGAAGTGCAGCCCCACGGCCCCTACCGGCTCGCGGGATGGTCCTTCGGCGGCCTGGTGGTCTACGAGATGGCGCGTCAGCTCCAGGCCCTCGGCGAGCCGGTGGAGTTTCTGGCGCTGCTCGACAGCCTCGCGCCGTCCGGAGCGCCGGATCCGGAGCCGCCGCCGCTGATCCGTCTGGCCGCGTTCGGCAAGATGGTCGGGCTCCCCGTCCAGGACGTCCCTGCTCCCGAGCTGGAGCAACTGGGAGGCCTGGAGGGCGAAGCCCTGCTGTCACGGATGATCAGCCTCCTGCGCAACCTGCCCGCCGCGGGTGGCCTGGAGCCGGGACAGATTGAACGCCTCTTCGCCGTCCACGAGCGGCTGGGAGAAGCCAACCGAGGCTACGTGCCCGCCAGCCGCTACGAAGGCCCCGCCGAGCTCTTCCGCGCCGCGGTGCGCGCGAGCGATCCCACCCGCGCCGAGGACGAAGGCTGGAAGGCCTGGCTGCCAGGAGGTGTCTCGGTATGCCACGTGCCGGGCACGCACCTGACCATCCTGGAGGAGCCCCAGGTCCCCACGCTGGCAGAGCGGCTCACGGAGCGACTGCGCGCCCTGGACTCCGAAAGCCGATGACGCCGGGAGCGTGATAGGAATGCTCCCTGCCTGAAAGCCTTCAACACCCGAGGGGGGGACTCACATGGCCAATGACAGAGACCGTCTGCTTCCACGCAACCCGCTGCTTCGACAGACCGTGGCCCGGCTGCTGTTCGCCGCGCCCGTTCTGTCGGTCATGGGGTGCGCGGAAGAGGATCTGGGCTGCATCCCGTATGACGAACACGAGGGACGCTACGACGTCAGCAGCCGGCTTCCGGATGGGGGCGTTCCAAACGACCTCAACTGCTTGCAGGTGTGCACGAAGCAAACCGCCCATCGCTGCAAGGTCAACTCCGTTCCCACGACGCATCCGGACGGCGGGCAGACCCTGGAGCCCTACACGAATTGCTTCACCATCGTGCCCGCGGGATGCGCTTCCGATGGCCGCCGGCCCGAAGGACTCCAGGCAGCGCGAGCGGAAGCGCGGTGCGCGCTGGGCAGTCACTTCGCGCGGATGGCCTGGCTGGAGGCGGCCTCCGTGCCCGCCTTCCTCCGGCTCGCCGAGGAGCTGAAGGCCCACGGGGCTCCCGCCGAGTTGATCCGCGCGGCCCGGCGCTCGGCCGGAGAGGAGGTCCGCCACACGCGCGCCGCACGCGCACTGGCCCGGCGACACGGCGCCACCGTGCCCGAGGTGGAGGTCGCTCCGTTCTCCCCGCGCTCGCTGGAGGCCCTGCTGCACGAGAACGCGAAGGAAGGCTGCGTCGGCGAAACCCATGGCGCGCTGGTGGCCGGGTGGCAGGCACGCGCGGCCCGCGATGCGCAGGTGCGGGAGGCGCTGAGCCAGATCGCCGAGGATGAGCTGCGCCATGCCGAGCTGTCCTGGGCCGTGGAGGCCTGGGCAACCGAGCGCCTCTCCTCCGACGCGCGCCAGCGATTGCGTGAGGCGCGGCTCGCTGCATTCCACGACCTGGAGCGCAGGGTTGCCCAGGAGGAGCCCGACGCCGTGCTCGTCCAACAGGCAGGACTGCCCTCGCGCGACGCCGCGATGCACCTCCTCCAGGGGCTCCAGGTCCTCATCGCCTGAGCCGCCGGGCCCCAGACGCCGAGGGCCGATGACCGCACGGCCCTCGGCCCGCGCGCCCCCTTCAGTCGCGGACCACCGCCACGTCGTCCACCTGCAGCCAGGTGTCGCCCGCGTTCGCCCAGGTCCCGGCGTAGATCTCCACGCTGTGGTTCGCGCCGGAGTTGAAGGTGACGGTCTGGAGCGTGTAGCTGCCCAGCGGCTGCGTCAGGTGCACCTCGTTGAGGATGGGGCCGGCGTTGAGCACGCGCGCGCCGAAGTAGCCGTCGTTCTGGTTGGAGGACGTCTTCACCCAGCCGGTCAGTGTGTAGGCGGTGTTGGGCGTCACCGCGACCTCCTGTTTGAGCGCGTTCCAGCCGGTGTCGTTGCGCACGTAGCCGTTGTTGGCGCCCGTGCGCGCGAAGCCCAGCCCCCGGTCGATGCCGCCCTTTCCAAACACCGACCAGGGGGAGGTCGCGGTGGAGGACGTCTGCTGTTCGAAGCCGCCCTGCGCCACCAGGTTCGCGCCACGCGTCAGACGCACGTCATCCAGCTGCGCCCACGTGTCGCCCGCGTCCGCCCACACGCCGCCATACACCTCCACGATGGAGTTGGCGCCGGAGTTGAAGGTGACGGTGCGCTCCGCCCAGGACGGCAGCGAGCCGTACTGCGTCTCCCCCAGGATGGGGCCGTTGCCCGCAGCGCGCGCGCCGAAGTAGCCCCGGGTGGTGTTGGACGAGGAGCGCAGCCAGCCCTTGAGGGTGTAGTCCGTGTACGGCTGCACCACGACGCTCTGCTTGAGCGCGTTCCAGCCACTGGACGCGCGCACGAAGCCGTTGTCCTGGCCGGAGTGCGCGCCGCCCAGCGCCCGGTCGATGCCGCCCGCGCCCGCCAGGTACCAGGGTGCCATCGTCGGCGTCGCGGCTTGCGTCTCGAAGCCCGGCTCGGACAGCAGGTTGTTGCCGTCCGCGTCCGCCGTGAGCGTCGCGCGCATCAGGAACGTGTTGTAGGGCGTCCACTGCGAGGTGATGAAGTACAGCTCGCTGGCGCTGTTGCCCCACGGATGGATGAAGCCATTGTAGAGCCCGGGGAAGGCGGCGCCGGTGGCCAGCAGCTTCTCCCCGCTCCAGGGCCCCGTGGGCGTGCCCGCGTCGCGCAGCACCACGGCCTGCCGGTGCTCGTTGAGGTACGTCATCAGGAAGCGGCCCAGCGCGGCGTTGTAGGCGACGGACAGCTCCCCTGCGATGCCGATGACCACCGGCCGCGCCGCCGCCTGGGACGCGGACCAGCCGTTGCCGTCCCAGTACCGGTACGCGTTGATGTCCAGCAGCGAGCCCTCCGGCACGCGCGCCAGGTGCACGTTGCCGTAGCGCCCGTTGGGCGTGGCGTACAGGTAGACGAAGCCGCCGTTCTTCACGAAGGCGCCCATCTGGAAGGGATGGGTGAAGGACGCGTTGTTCACCCAGCGCGCCGTGGGGTGCTTCACCCAGTTCTGGCCGTTGTCATCCGAGTACGCGATGCCCGCGTAATTGGTGGTCCACTGCCCCGGGTCGCCCCAGTGCTTCACGGACATGTAGTGGATGTAGTGGCGCGTCCCGACGCTGACGCCCGCGGTGGGGATGACGGTGATCTCGTCGTTGTCCACCTTCCTGGACGGCAGCACCTCCTTCGCGTGACGGGGGCCGTCCTGCACCATGGTGGTGAAGGTCAGGCCGTTGGACAGCGTGGTGTCCGCCGAGCGCGCCAGCACGTTGCTGCGCCAGCCGCCGCCGCACCCGCCGTTGCCGCACCAGCCCGCGCCGAAGGTGTCGCCGAACAGGACGAACACCTCGCCTCCGCCCTTGTCCCAGACGATGCCCAGGTCCGTGCCGTACACCTCGTAGTTCGTATGCGTCTGGTTCGGGTTGGGCAGCAGCTCACCCGACGGCGTGGCGCCCGTCACCCGCGCCACCTTCGTCACGTTCGTGGGCGTCACCGCCCCGGCCGTCCCCGCACCGCTCAGCAGACACATCACCTGCAGCACCACCGCCCGCTTCCAAGTCGTCACACGCCGCATCACCTGGACTCCTCCGGCACACGAATGGGCATTCACCGCAAAACAGATAAATCCTGAATCTATGCGGTCTTGCTCGGAAGACTCCAGTCGGGGAGCGCGGGCGCGTGTAGCCTGGGGCCGCCGAGGAGGCCTGGATGCTCGCCTGCGTGGACGTGGACTACCGCCCTGACGTCACCGTGGCCGCGTGCGTCCTCTTCCGTGGCTGGACGGACGGCAAGGAGGCAGGGCACCTGGTGGAGCGGGGCCCGGTCGCGGCGCCCTATGAGCCCGGCCAGTTCTACCGCCGCGAGCTGCCGCACCTGCTGCGCGTGCTCGCGGGCGTGCAGGAGCCGCTGGAGGCCATCGTCGTGGACGGCTACGTGTGGCTCGGGGACGACAAGCCGGGCCTGGGTGCCCACCTGTACGAGGCGCTCTGCCAGGCGGTGCCCGTCATCGGCGTGGCGAAGACGCCCTATGTCACCACCGGCTCGGCCCTGCCCATCGTGCGAGGCCAGAGTTTGAAGCCGTTGCTCATCACGGCCATCGGCATGGAGACCGCGACCGCCGCGGAGCACATCCGGCGGATGCATGGCTCATCGCGCCTGCCGACGATGTTGAAGTTCGTGGACCGGCTGTGCCGTCAGTCCTGACTCCGGAACAATTCGTCGCAAGACGCGGGGCCGGAGGGCCCAGGACGTGCTACCCCACGGCCCATGGATCGTTCCCGCCGCCCCGCCGCCGCGACCTTCGAGTTTCCGGCCGACGCCGCGTTCACCTGGCACTCGGAGAGTGACGAGCCCGCACCCACGCGCCTGTCGCCCGTGGATGACGGGCTCAGCGCCGACGCCGCGCTCAAGCGCGTCCGCCGGGGCGAGTTCCTCCGCTACACCGGCGACTTCCACAACGCCAAGCAGTTGCTCGGCGCGCTGGGCCGGCGGCTCGAACGGCCCTGGCAGGCCCGCTCACCCTTGGAGGCCTTCCGGGCCGAACGCCGGGCTCGGCAGCAGGAGCATGCGACGCTGTCGCGCATCGTCGTCGCGCTGGACCGCGACTACCGCATGGAGCTCTCTCGCGCGCCGGACGTCGCGGAGGCGTGCCGGCAGGTGTGGGGCGAGCCCACGACGGACTTCACCGTCGTGCCGCTCAAGCAGCTGCTCGGCATGCTGGGGGCGGCGGAGTGGCGCCGCAAGGGTCTGGAGGTCCCCGGGCTCAAGGGCCTGCTCCACCCGCACTACGGCGTCTACCTGCCCACGCGCACCGACTACGTGGAGCTGCTGGCCGCTGTACCGGACGTGAAGGGCAAGCGCGTGTTCGACGTGGGCACCGGCACCGGTGTCCTCTCCTTCCTCCTCCTGCAGCGCGGCGCGGCGTTCGCGCAGGCCACGGACTGCGACTCCCGCGCGGTGGCGTGCGCACGGGAGAACGCGGAGCGGCTCGGCCTTGCCCAGCGCTTCCAGGTGGCGGAGGCGGACCTGTTCCCGGAGGGCAAGGCGGACCTCGTCGTCTGCAACCCGCCGTGGATCCCCGAGCCGCCCAAGAACCGGGTGGACCGCGCGGTGTTCGACGAGGACAGCCAGTTCCTGCGGCGCTTCCTCGAAGGGCTCCCCGCCGCGCTGACGCCAGGTGGAGAGGGATTGCTCATCCTGTCGGACCTGGCGGTGCTGCTGGGTCTGCGTCCGGCCGGGTGGCTCGAGGAGCAGTTCGAGCGCTGCGGGCTGAAGGTGGCGTGGCGCAAGTCCAACCCGGCGCGGCACTCCAAGGCGAAGGACAAGGCGGACCCGCTGCACGCCGCGCGCTCCAAGGAGATCACCACCCTCTACGGCCTCGTGCCCGCCGCCAGGTAGCACGGCGGGACACGGGCGCCGCCGAGGCGTTACGGCCTCCTCAAGGGCAGAGCCACCTCATGCTCGAGCAGGTGCAGGTGGCGGTCCTGCAAGTGGTGCCGTCATTCCAGGAGCACGTCGTCGTGGCGCTTCCCTTCCCGCAGGTCGTCCAGTTCAGGGCGTCGCAGTCCGGCGCGATACACGTACAGCTTCCGTCGGAGCACACCGCGGCCTCGGTCGTGCCCAGGGGCGCATCGGCCGGTTCGGAGCTCGAGTCGGGGACGCCACCACAGGCCACCAGCAGCAACCCAGACAGCAAGGACAGCAGCGCGGTCTTCTTCATGGACGCTCCTCTTCGTGGAATGGCATTGCACCGGGAAAGCGCTCAAAGCCTATCACGGATGGATCAGCGCACCGCCACGGCCAGGGCCGCGGGAATCCGCTCCCGCATCAGCTCCACGAACCTGCGCAGCCTCGCCGGATGGAACCGCGCGGCGGGATAGACCAGGTACAAGGGCAGCGGCGCAGCCTGCCATCGCGGCACCAGGTGCACGAGCCGCCCCCGCTGGATCTCCTCGTGCATCACCCAGGACGAGCCTGCGCAGACGCCGAGCCCCTTCACCGCCGCGCTGCGAAGCGCGTAGAGGCTGTCCGTGCTCATGCGTGGCTGGAAGATAATGGGCTGGACCTCGCTGGTGGCCACGTGGGTCAGGGACAGCTCGTTGCGATAGAACGTGCGCAGCGACAGCCAGGGCAGCCTGGCCAGCTCGTCGGGATGCGTCGGCACCGGGATGCCCGCCAGCACGGAGGGCGCGGCCGCGACGATGCGCGGCACCTCGGCCACGCGGAGCGCCACCACGCTGGGGTCATGCACCTCGCCGACGTGGATCGCGCAATCGATGGCGTCCGCGATGAAGTCCACCGCCCGGTCGTGCAGCAGCCACTCGACGGAGACTCGCGGGTGGCGGCCCAGGTATTCCGTCAGCGGCTCCACCAGCAACTGCTGCCCGAACGCGTGCGGCACCACGACGCGCAGCGTGCCCTCCGGTTCGTCGCTCGCCCCGCGCAGGTCGGACTCGAACAGCTCCCAACTGGCCAGCAGCTCCTTCGCCCGCGCGTAGCAGCGCACGCCGTCCTCGGTGAGCTTCATCGCGTGGGTGGAGCGCTGCAGCAGCCGCAGCCCCAGCGAGCGCTCCAGCGCCTGGAGCCGGCGGCTCACCGTGGGCTGCGTGGTGCCCAGTTGCGCGGCGGCGGAGGACAGGCTCCCCGCGTCGACGATGCGCAGGAAGGTCTGCATCAGCTCCAGCCGGTCCGCGCTGACGGGCGCGGCGGGGACGGGGACCCGCGACCGGGACGGCTTCGAAGAGGAGGGCATGGTGATACGCCCAGCGTATAACCGCTGTACGGAGCACGCGTCTACCGCGCCCTTCCCCTCTGGCGCACTGTCACCTCGTCGCGCAGCACCCGAGGTGCACATCATGTCCTTCATTCGCGCCGTACATGGAACCGCCGGAAACCTCCCCCTCCCTTCGCGGGTCTCCGCCGCCGCCAGCCCGTCCCTGTCCAGCGGCCTGCGCCTGCTGCTGGCCGCGAGCGCCGGCCTGTCCGTGGCGTCCATCTATTACAGCCAGCCGATGCTCGGGGTGATGGCGGGCTCCATCGGCGCCTCCGACACCGCGGTGGGCCTGGTGCCCATGCTCACGCAACTGGGCTACGCGCTGGGCATCCTGCTGCTGACGCCGCTGGGCGACCGCTTCGACCGCCGCCGCATCATCCTCATCAAGGCGGCCCTGCTGAGCGTGGCGCTGCTGCTGGGCGGCATCGCCCCGGGCATCCACCTGCTGCTGCTCGTGAGCTTCGCCGTCGGCCTGACGGCGACCCTGGCGCAGGACATCGTGCCGGCCGCCGCGACGCTGGCCCCCGAGCAGGAGCGCGGCAAGGTCGTCGGCACGGTGATGACCGGCCTGCTGCTCGGCATCCTCCTGTCCCGCGTCATCAGCGGCGTGGTCGCCGAGCACTTCGGCTGGCGCGCCATGTACGCGGTCGCCGCCGCCAGCGTGGCGTTCATCGGCGTGGCGGCCTGGCGCGGCCTGCCCCGCTTCCACCCGACCAACACGCTGTCCTACGGCGCCCTGCTCGGCTCGCTCGCTGTCCTGTGGCGCAGGTACGGGGCGCTTCGCCGGGCGGCGCTGGCGCAGGGGCTGATCTCCATCGGCTTCAGCGCGTTCTGGTCCACGCTCGCGGTGATGCTGCATGGCGCTCCGTTCCACCTGGGCAGCGCGGCCGCGGGTGCCTTTGGCCTGGCGGGCGCGGCGGGCGCCCTGGGCGCGCCGGTGGCGGGACGCATCGCGGATCGCTTCGGGCCGGAGGTCGTCACCCGGCTGGGCGCCGGCCTGACCGTCGTCTCCTTCGCCACGATGTTCGCGGCGCCGTGGCTGGAGCCGAACCACCAGTTGTGGCTGATTGGCGCCAGCGCCATCGGCTTCGACCTGGGGGCGCAGATCACGCTCGTGGCGCACCAGACCCTGGTCTTCGGCATCGACCCCGCCGCTCGCAGCCGCCTCAACGCGGTGCTGTTCGTCACCATGTTCATCGGCATGTCCATCGGCGCGGCCAGCGGCAGCCTCGTGCTGGCGCGGTGGGGATGGACGGCGGTGACGCTGCTCGCGACGCTCACCTCGCTGGCGGCCCTGGGCGTCCGCCTGCTCCCTGGAGCGCGCACGGCCCGCTGACCCGCGGGGGAAGGAGGAGCCGGCACGCGCAAGACGCGCACCGGCCTCCCCTCCCCAAAGCCACGCGGCCTACCGCAGGGCCTGTTCGGACAGCAGCCGCACGTTGAGCGCGCCGTTGGCGAAGAACTGGCTGTTCTGCCCGACGCGGTGCTGCTCCAGACGGCGCTGGAGGTCGATGTCGTAGCGGCCCAGCTTCATCAACCCGTCGTTGAACCAGCCATCCCCCGTCCCCGTGCCATCCACGAACTCCGCATACACCCTGGGCGCGGGCCAGATGACGGTGTTGAGCGTCGCGACGAACCCGCGGATGTCCGCGTCCTTCCACTCCATGCCCGCGTCGTGGGCCTCGACGATGAAGGCCAGCACGTTGTTCGCGTGCGCCACGTCCTGACCGGGCTGGGCGTCCGAGTCCCACCTGTCATTCCAGAACCAGGCCGCCGGGTGGTCCGGGTTGGGCTCCAGCTTCGAGCGCAGCGACGACGGGAAGTTCGGCATGCCGCGGTTGATGTTGTCGAAGACCTCCAGGTAGCGCGCCTTGCGCTCGGGGTCCGGGGTCATCCGCGACAGGTCCATGGAGATGAAGGCCCAGTGCGCGGCCATGTGCGTGCGGTTGCGATAGATGAAGTCGTTGGCCCCGCGCGTGAACCACTTGTCGAAGATGTTCTTCTCGGTGAACGCCAGCAGCCGGTCGTACTGCGCGCGGTAGGTGGCGGAGGCGTAGAGGTCCGGCGTCTCACGGATGACGCGCAGCAGGCGCGTCACGTAGCGCCAGCAATAGCTCTCATACAGCGGCACCTCCTGCCCGGCCGGCACGGAGAGCGCCGAGGTCCAGCCCAGGTACCCGTCCTTGAACTGGCTGCCCGGGAGCGCCGAGGAGACGCGCGCGGAGGCCACCAGGTTGTTGACGTAGAGCAGCGCCCGGTCCAGGTACGCCCGCCTCCCGGTGGCGCGGTACATCGCGGTGTTGGCGTCCAGGCCGTAGGCCAGGTTGTAGAAGTCCCAGCTGTCGCGCGAGTTGCTCCAGGGCAGGAAGGTCTGCATGTGCGCACGCCCCCACTCCTCCAGGAACATCCCCTCCCAGGTCGCGACGGAGCGAAGACCGGCGGGGGCCGGCGGTACGACGGGCGGAGTCGAATCCTCCTGAGGCGAAGACGCCGGATCCACGGGAAAGGCTTGCGCCTCGGGGAGCTCGATCCGGCCCACGGGCTCACATGCGCTGCACAGCATCAAGGAGAGCACCAGGGCCGGGACACGCAACAACCGCGAGTGACACGGGCAGCGGGGTTTCGACATCGGGGGGCCTCGCTTCAGGTCGATGTGGCCTGCAAGGGTATGGACGCCCCGGCCCCCTCCCAATGCCCCCCAGGCAACAGCCGCGCTTTCAGGACTGGACGCCCACATGCCCCGGCGCGCCTGCCTCCCCACGCCGGGGCGTCTGGGTTCGCACAGAGGGAATGTTCAGCGGCGGCGCTTGGGCGCGGGTTTCCTGGGCGGACGCAGGTCCTCCTTGCTCTTGGGCAGCTTGGGCCCCGAGGAGAGGTCGAACTCGTAGGTCGCGCCGAGCAGGACGCGGAACTGGTAGATGTCCCGCAGGTCCTCGGTGACGGCCACGCCCGCGACGGCCTCCAGCACCAGGCCCGGGAACGCCTCGTGGCGCACCATCGGGAGGATCTCCACCTGCGCGGCGTTGTCCCGCCAGACAGGGGTGATGACGTCCTCGAAGTAGAGGCGGCCCACCACCTCCAGCCCCAGCATCGTGAAGTTGTCCAGGTTGTAGGTCGCCGCGAGCGCGAGCTGCACCGCGTCCGGGACGTCGAACTCGGGCAGGCTTCCCCGGTCCCGGGTGCCCTGGTGGAGATAGCTGCCATTGAGCATGAAGCGCAGGTCCTTGCTCGCGCGCAGCTCACCAACCAGCGTGCCCTCATAGTCCCAGGTGCCGTCGGACAGGCTGGGGATGATGCCGTCCTCGTCGCTGGGTCCGGTGGGCAGCGTCACGCGCCCGTAGGCCGCGAGCGCCGCCTGGCTCGTCTCCAGGAACGTCCACTGCAACCCGAGCGGGATGTCACCGAAGGCGACCTTGAAGTCGTCCTCGCCGGGAAGCCCCAGCGCCAGCACCTCCACGTAGAGGTTGGCCTCCAGGTTGTCGACGATGCCGAAGCGCAGGCTGGGGGAGATCTGCTGGTACGGCTGCGACGCGTCCAGGTCGAGCGCGAAGAAGCCCTGGTAGCGCAGACCCAGCTCCAGGTTGCCGGCCTTCGTGGTGGACGCGGTGCGCGTCACCATGGCGCGGTAGGGCTTTGCTCCCGCACTGGACACAGCGAGGAAGGCGGAGAGGAACACGAGGGGGAGACGGGGGTTCATGCGGCGGGACCCTAGTCGACACCTCGCGGCTGGCGGGGGCCGCGAAGCACGCCGGATGCGGGGCGTGTCGCGGCACCGAAATGTTTCGCGCGTGCTGTCGCCGGGAGGCGCGTGGAGCACCTCCACGGACATGGCGGATGCGGGCCACGCGCCCGGATGTGATCGCTCCCGGGCGGTCGGGGTCAGAGGTTCGCTGGAGCGTGCCCGCCTCCAGGGAGAGACCCCCACCATGTCACACAGGAATCTGGCCATTCTGGCCACGGCACTGCTGCTCGTGGCCACCAGCGCGGCCGAAGCGAAGCAGTGGCGGTACGCGGGGATGCACCCGCGCACCGGTCAGCCCCGGGACGGGCTGTGCCATCTTGAATCGACGCACGTGCACTCCGCCGCGCCGCTGTACGCGGACACGCTCTACCGCACGCGCGACAACGTCTACGTCTTCATCGGCGACCCGACGCCCTTCGGCTACGAGGGTCCCCGGCACTCCTACTACGGGCACCATCCGGTGGTGCTCAACGTGATCGTCAACATCGACGTGGACGTGGACGTGGTGGAGTACTGCTACCACGACGGGCCGCACTACCACGCCTACGAGCCGCCGCCGCGCCAGGAGTTCGTGGACAAGGAGGACGTCCACTTCTACGCGGGCGAGTACCCTGAAACCTACCGGCGGGAGAACCCGAGGCTGGTGCGGGTCAACACGGTCTATCGCGGCTGGGAGATGCCGCGGCCGGTGGTGGCGTTCGCGCCGCCGCCCCAGTACCACGGCCCCATCATCCAGGTGGGCGTGAACGTGGACGTGGACGTGAGGGTCGGTGGCAGGCCGCCTCCGCCCTCCCGCGAGGTCATCATCATCCGCGAGGACGACGATGACGACCATGACCACGGTCATGGCCACGGTCACGGTCACGGCAAGCACAAGAAGCACAAGCACAAGGGACGGGACTGAGCATGCGGCGCAAGGGATTGGCGCTGGGGGCATTGCTGCTGGCGGGATGCTCCAGCAATGCGAACGACGTGCTGGACGCGTGGAAGGCGGCGGGTGAGTCGCCCTCTGGCTTTACCGACGTCGGGGAGAAGCTGCCGGGCGGGAGGTGCCAGGCCGGCAAGGTGAGCGGCCTGGAGGCCACGGTGTGCCTCTTCGAGGGCACGGAGCAGGCGAAGAAGGCGGAAGACGCTGGCTGGGCGCTCATCGGCGACGCCGTTGGCTCCGCGGTGGTCTCGGGCAAGTGGGTGCTCGTCGTCGCGGATCCCCGCAAGGAGGACCCGAGCGGGCGGCGCATGAACGCGCTGGTGAAGACCTACCAGCAGAAGACGCGCTGAGGCGGGAGCGCACGCTCCAGCCGTGCGTCCCTTCCCAGCTCCGGAGTATGGCCAGACAGCGTCTGTTGATGGGCACCGCAATCCCATGACAGCCTTCGCGCGCCACCCCGGTGGCCCCATCCTGGAGCGTCTTTCTTGCGCATGTCCCTCAAGTCTGTCGCACCCCTTCTTGTCTCTCTTTCCCTCCTGGCCGGCTGCGGCGAGGGGGCGGAAGCGCCGGAGCTGAGCACCCGCTCCGCCGCGCTCCTCGGGCCCGGCGAGCACATGCGTGAGGTCTCCTCCACCACGGACGCGGCGGGAAACCAGACGTTCGTGACGGAGTACGCGGCGGGCATCTACACGCTGCCGGACGGGCAATCCGGTTCGGTCGCGTCGGTCACCATCAAGACGTTCATCCCCGCCACGGGCGGCACCAGCGGCTCCTGCATCACCAGCACCATCGAGAAGCTGGAGGCGCTGCCGGGCTGGACGACGACGGTCGAGCGGGCTGGCGGCTGCGACCGGGAGATCCGCGTGGAGGTGTCGAACAGCTCGACCCGCCAGGAGGCGGACTTCTCCTTCCTGATGATCTTCGGGAAGACCCGCATCGACAGCGGCGCCATCCGCTGAAGTAAGGTTCCCACCGACGAGCACAGCCTCCGGAGGGAACACCCATGCACGCCGCGTTGCGCTTCACGGTTGTCGGGCTCCTTGGACTCATGACGGCGCTTCCGGTCCTGGCCGCCGCGCCTCCAGCCGTCCGCATCCAGCCGGCTCGCATCGACGCGGTGTTCAAGGACTACAGCGGCCCTTCGAATCCGGGCTGTGCTCTCGGCATCTATCAGGATGGCCGGATCCTCTACTCCCGGGGCTACGGCACGGCGGACCTCAATCAGGGGACGCCCATCACGCCCAACACCCTGTTCGACGTCGGGTCGGTGTCGAAGCAGTTCGCCGCCGCGAGCGTCGTGCTGCTGGCCAACGAGGGGAAGCTCTCGCTGACGGATGACATCCGGAAGTACCTGCCGGAGCTGCCGGACCAAGGCACGCCCATCACCGTGGACCACCTGCTCCACCACACGAGCGGGCTGCGCGACTACAACGACCTGCTCTTCCTCAAGGGCTTCCACTACGAGGACGTCACCGATGACGACGACGCCCTGGACGTCATCGCCCGCCAGCGCGCGCTGAGGTTCAAGCCCGGGACGCGCTTTGAATACAGCAACAGTGGCTACTTCCTGGCGGCGCTCATCGTGAAGCGCGTCACGGGCCAGAACCTGGCCGCGTTCGCGAAGGAGCGGTTCTTCCAGCCACTGGGGATGGCCCGGAGCCACTTCCGCGACGACTACACGGCCGTCGTCCCTGGCCGCGCCACGGCCTACGCCCCTGCCGGCAAGGGGAGCTTCCAACTGGACATGTCGAACTGGAACCAACTGGGGGACGGACAGGTCCAGACCAGCGTCACCGAGCTGGTCAAATGGGATGAGAACTTCTCCACCGCCAGGGTGGGCGGGCGCGCGCTCATCGACGGGCTCCAGGTGCGTGGGGTCCTGAACTCGGGCGCCAGCACGTCCTATGGACGGGGGCTGTTCCTGGACACCTATCGCGGCGCGCAGCGCGTCCATCACTCCGGGGCCTGGGGCGGCTATCGCGCGGCGCTGATGCGCTTCCCGGAGCACCACCTCTCCATCGCCATCCTCTGCAACCGGGCGGACATGAGACCGGACATCGCCGAGCGCGTGGCGGACCTCGTCCTGGGCAATGCCTTGCAGTCGGCCGATCCGAAGGCCGCGGCGCCCGCCGTCACGGCCGCGGCCGCGAGCGGGGACCTCGCCCGGTACGCCGGGCTCTACTACGACGGGGACGCCTACCGCGTGGTGACGGTCCGCCAGCAGGACGGCAGGCTGGAGCTGGTCTTCCCTGGACGGGCGCTCCCGCTGCGGCCCGCGGGCGGAGACCGCTTCGACGTGGAGGGGATCCCCATCACCCTGCTCTTCGCGGGCGAGCAGATGTCGTTCCTGCGCAGCGGGGGGATCCGGACCGACTTCAAGCGCGTGCAGCCGGCCGGCCCGACCTCCGACGACGCCTGGAAGCAGTTGGTGGGCGCGTATTCCAGCCCCGAGCTGGACGTGACCTGGCGCATCGAGCTGAAGGACGGGAAGGCGGTGCTGAAGGGACGCACCCTGGGAAGCCCTCCGCTGGTGCCCGCCTTCGCCGATGCGTTCACCACGCCCCACGGCCTGCTGCGCCTCACCCGGGATGCCGCCGGACAGGTGACGGGCTTCCTCTTCGGGGACCTGCGCTTCGAGCGGAAGAAGCCCTAGAGGCAGCCCAGCTCCATGGCCCGCAGCACGGCGCGGGTGCGGTCCCTCACACCCAGCTTGGAGAGGATGCTGGAGGTCTGGTTCTTCACCGTCCCCTCCGCCGTGCCCAGCGCGTCCGCGATCTCCCGGTTGCTCAGCCCCCGCGCGATGAGGCGCAGCACCTCCACCTCGCGGCGGGTGAGCCCTTCCGGCAGGTCCGCGTGGGGGAAGTCCCGGGGCACCTCCGCCATGCCTCGCGCCACGCGCTCCGCGATGCCGGGGGGCAGCAGCGTCTGTCCGGAGGCGACGCGCCGGATGGCGTCCGCCAGCTCCTCCAGGGACACGTCCTTGAGGAGGAAGCCCTGCACTCCCGCGCGCAGCGCCTCGATGAGCGCGGTGTCCTCGTCGAAGGTGGTGAGCAGCACCACCCGCCGCTCCGGATCCGTGAGGCGCAGCGCGCGCAGGGCATCCAGCCCCGTCATGCGCGGCATGCGCACGTCCATGAGCACCACGTCCGGGTCCAGCTCCGCGACCTTGCGCAGCGCCTCCTCGCCGTCGGCGGCCTCGCCCACCACCCGCAGGTCGGGCGTGAGGTCCAGCAGGCTGCGCAGCCCCTGTCGCACCAGGGCGTGATCATCCGCGAGCACCAACCGGATGGTGCTGTTCACGTGCCCACTCCGCGCTCCGTCGAGGCCGGCAGCCAGGCCTCCAGCTCCAGCCCCCGTCCCGCCGCCGCGTGCCACTCCACGCGGCCGCCCAGCCGGGTGAACCTCTCCCGCATGCCGGTGAGCCCCGCGCCGGGCGTCACCCGCGGCGCGCCGCTTCCGTCATCCCTCGCGTGCACCCGCACCCCGCCGTCCTCCGTGGGCATGAGGGTGATCCACAGGTTGCGGGCCCCCGCATGGCGCAGCGTATTGGTGAGGACCTCCTGCACGCAGCGGAACAGCGAGTGCGCCGCCTCGGAGGATTCCAGCGCGAGCGCTTCGGGGACGTCCAGGTGGACCGCCAGTCCCGGGACGCCCTCCGCGAGCGCGCGCAGCGACGGCAACAGCGGCATGGGCGACTCGCGCAGCGCCGTCACCGTGCGGCGCACCTCGGACAGGAGCGTGCGCGCGGCCTCGCGGGCGCGGCGCAGGTGTTCGGTGGAGGCGGAGTCCTTCGCGGTGTGCGCGGCGGCCTCCAGGTTGAGGCTGAGCGCGGTGAGGTGGTGCCCCACGGAGTCGTGCAGCTCGCGGGCGATGCGCAGCCGCTCGCCCTCGCGCTCACGGGTGGCGAGCAGCACCTGCGTGGCCTGGAGCTCCGCGTGGACGCGGGCCAGCTCGCGGCGGGCCTCGGCCTCGCGGACCATCACCAGCGCCGTGCCGAACGTGAAGCCCTGGAAGCCGGTGTAGATGAGCGTCTGCACCAGGGCCTGGACGGGCGGGTGCTGGAAGGCGAACACGGCCAGCATGAGCCCCACCTGGGCCGCCACCCACGCCAGCGCCCGGCGCTGCGGGAGGATTTCGGGGACCTGGCTCGAACAGATGGCGAGCAGCGCGCCGTCCAGCCTGCTCTCCCCCGAGGCAAGGCACACCAGCGCCGCGATCGACTGCGCGGCGAGCAGCGGCACCTCGCCCCTGCCCTGCTCGTGCGCCTGACGCCAGAAGGCCCCGCCGAAGACGAGGAGCGCAATGGCCCACAGCAGCGTGCCCGGGGCCGTCCACCGCGCGGGCTCACGCGCGAGGTCTTCGACATGCGCGAAGCCGACCACGGCCCAGGTCAGCATCCCGGCGACGAGCAGCAGGCGATGGATGGTGGCGGGCTTGGCCACGGGGAACCGCTCGGGCATGGCGGCAGACACTAGGACACCCGTGGGGCACGGACCATGTGCCGGAAGTCACATGCGGGCCGTATGACTTCCGCCAGGTGGAGGCACACGCGCGGACGCGTACGGTGCGTTCCGGACTCGCGGCAAGCCGGAGGCGTCCATGTCGTTCCACCTGCTCGCCCGTTGGCTCCACATCGCGTCGGGCGTCGTCGCACTGGTGGTTCCAGCACACGTCCGCCATGGTGGCCTCGGGCAGCGGCACCTACCGCCAGCGCTTCGCCCGGAAGGCCCCGGCGTCCGCTAGCGTCCCCTTGGCGGCGGTCGCAGCGCGGCGATGACCAACTCCACCACCGTGTCCGCGTACGCGCTCGTGAGGGGCGCGGTGCGAAGCAGCCACCGGTGGAAGAGCGGCCCGACGAGCAGCTCCACCGCGACGGCCAGGTCCACCCCCTTCGCGACCTGGCCCGCGCGCTGTGCCGAGCGCAGCCGCTCCTGAATGGCCTTCAGGTGCGGGCGCAGCACGGCCTCCACGAACTGCTGCGCCAGCGCGGGGTCCATCTGGGACTCGGCGGTGAGCGCCCGGGAGGGCAACTCGAAGCGCGGATCCGTGAGCTCCTTCGCCGTGGCGCGCAGCACCGTCCGCAGGTCGGCCTCCAGGTTCCCGGTGTCCGGCAGCGCCGCGGGCTGGCTGCCACCGCTCAGCTCCACGAAGGCGTCCAGCACCACCGCCCCCTTGGAGGGCCACCACCGGTAGATGGTCTGCTTGCCCACCCCCGCCCGCGCCGCGATGGCCTCGACCGTCACACGCGCGTAGCCCACCTCTCCGACGAGCTCGACGGCCGCGGTGAGGATGGCCTGGCGGGAGCGTTCACTGCGGCGGGACGGTTCCGGGGGCTTTGGGTCAGCCATCACGCGCCACCCTACCAGCTGGCGAGACGGCACGTCTCGTCTTGACGAACGCCGCGTTTCCATGGTTCATGACGAAACGAGACGGTTCGTCTCGCCAATGCCCTTCCAAGGAGAGCGCCATGTCTCGCCGCGCCCACATCGCGATGGTCAGCATTCCCGCGCACGGCCACGTCAACCCGAGCCTGGAGCTGATCCGGGAGCTGGTGGCCCGGGGCCACCGGGTGACGTACGCCAACGACGCGGCCTTCGCGGACGTCATCACCCGCACGGGTGCCGAGCTGCGCCCCTATCAATCCCGCCTGCCGCGCGAAGGAGTACCGGGCAAGGACTGGCCAGAGGACCTGGTGGGGCAGCTCGACATGTTCCTCGATGACGCCATGGCCATGCTTCCGCAGCTGCGCGCGGCCTATGAGCACGACCGGCCGGACCTCTTCCTGTACGACATCGGCTGCTCGACGGCGCGAATCCTCGCGGAGAACTGGGGCATTCCCGCGGTCCAGCTCTCCCCCAGCATGGTGGCCTGGGAGGGCTACGAGCAGGACATGGCCGCGATGGTGGAGTCGCTGCGCACCGAGCCCCGCGCCGTGGCGCACTACCAGCGCTACTCCGCCTGGCTGAAGGAGTGCGGCGTGGCGGAGACCGACGCCATGCTCTTCGTCGGGAAGCCGCCGCGCGGCCTGGTGCTCATCCCGCGTGCGCTCCAGCCCCACGCGGACCGGGTGGACCGCAAGCGCTTCAGCTTCGTGGGGCCGTGCTTCGGAGATCGCTCGGCGCAGGGTTCGTGGCAGCGCCCTCCGGGCGTGGAGAAGGTGCTGCTGGTGTCGCTCGGCTCGACCTTCACCCACCAGGCCGGATTCTACCGCGCGTGCCTCGCGGCCTTCGGAGGGCTTCCCGGCTGGCACGTCGTGCTGCAGATCGGCAAGCACGTGGCCATGGAGGAGCTGGGCGCGATTCCGGACAACGTGGAGGTCCACCGCTGGGTCCCGCAGCTCGCGGTGCTCGAGCAGGCTGACGCGTTCGTCACCCACGCGGGCATGGGCGGTTCGCAGGAAGGCCTCTACTGCGGGGTGCCGATGATCGCCGTGCCCCAGGCGACGGATCAGTTCGCCAACGCCGACCAACTGGTCGCGCTCGGCGTCGCGCGGCGGCTGGACACGGAGCAGGCCACCGCGGACGCGCTGCGCTCGGCGCTGCTCCAGCTCACGGAGGACCCAGCAGTCGCGGCCCGGCTCGCGGCCCTCGAGAAGGAGCTGCGAGCGGAGGCGGGAGCCGCGCGCGCCGCGGCGCTGCTGGAGGAGGAGTTCCGCCTGTGAGGGTGCCTCGCGCCGCTATTCGACCTGGGCGAGGACCTTCGACCAGCGCGCCCGCATGGCCTCTCGGACCTCCGCGTCCGGGAGCTTCTCCATGTGCACGTGGAGGGAGGCCCCCTTCGCCTTCGGCATCACCGTGAGCTGCAACGTCGCCGGCTTCATCCAGCCGTCCGGCTGCCAGGTCATGCGCAGACGCTGCCCGGGCTTCACCACGCGGACCACCCCGCTGACGCCGGGGGACCCGCGACGCTTGGGGACGGCATAGTGCCCACCCGGCTCGGCCTTCAGCGTCGCGCCCGGGCCCAGCCAGCGCTCCGGCTGGGTCGTGACCCAATCCCATAGCGCGGAGGCAGTCATCGGCAGCGTGCGCACCACGCCCACCTGGAAGCCCGTGGCGGCGGTCTGGCCCACCACGCGCTGGCCCTGGGCCTGCTCGTACGCCACCGCGATGGACTGCTGCCACCAACCGGACTCGACCTCGCGGGCCACGAGCGCGACGAGCTGCTTGTGGGCCAACCCTGCCGCTCCCGCCTTGTCCAGGGCGCGCATCCAGGCCTTCCAGTCACGTCCGGTGGCCTCCTTCACGGCGGCGTCGGTGACGCGGTCGGTGACGAGCGCCTTCTTCGCGGCGGCGGGCTTCTTCGCGGCCGCCGGCTTCTTCGCGCGCGTGGCGATCTCCGCGAGCCGCGCCTGCACCAGTGTCTTCACCAGCTTCGCCGGGAGCGGCTGGTCTGGCGGGAAGGTGACGCCACTCTTCGACGTGGCGTAGCCGTCCAGTTCCGCCTCAAGCACTGGCACCACGCTGCCGCTGAAGGGGTAGTAGCCGCAGTGGTTCTTGAAGAACGCGAAGCCCGCCACGGCGGCCCCGTCCACCTTGAAGGTGGGCATCTGGTAGGTGATGGATTCAGTGGCCTTGGGGAGCAGCTTCCGCAGCTGCGTGCGTAGGGCCGTCAGGGTCTTCTTCGCCGCGGGGTCCTCCACGCTGGCGAGATAGGCATCCACCGTCTGCGGGACTCGGGTCTTCGTGGCCATGGTCGGGCTCCCGGGCGTTTCGTTCCGATCTAGCAGAACGCTCCCTTGTAGAAGGAGTCCATGAAGCTCGAACGTCACGTCGGCGGACTGTCGCTTGCGCGCAAGGTCAACTACCTGCGCGCACGCGGCTGGCGCGAGGACACGGAAGGCTGGTCGAGCGAGCGTTTCCGCCCCGTCCCTATCGCTCGCGCCATCCACCACCAGCTCACCGACGACCTCAGCCGGGCGCTGTGTGGAATGGGCTGGCAGGTGGTGGGCTACTCCCCGCGCGGCTACGTCCAGTTGCGCGACGGTGAGCGAGGCTCGCCCTGCTCCCTGCCCAAGGCGCTGCGCCTCCAGGCCCGGCGGGAGCGACGGCCCGTCGCGGAGCTGACGTATGCGTTGTTCCTCGCGGCACTCCTCGAGACCGAAGGCGGCGCCCCCGGTTGAGGCGTGGGCTTCTCGCGCATGGCATCATGAGCGCCCGTGAGCGTCGCAACCCTCGAAGATGGCCCGTCGCTGGGGCCTGGCTTCTTCCTCGGCCGGACGGCGCTCCGTTCGCTCGCGCTGGCGCACCGTGACGCCTACGGCACCGCCCGGCCCCATCCGCACGTCGTCATCGATGGCTTCCTGGGCGAGCGGCTGGCGACGGACCTGGCCGGCGTCTTTCCCGGCGCGACCGGGGCGCCGTGGATGCGGCGGGATCATCCGGAACAGGCGGCGCGGCTGGGACAGCTCCAGCGCAAGGCCTTCGAGGGCGTGCACGGCGCGCTTCGCCACCTGCTCGCGGAACTCTCGGGCATGGCGTTCCTCGACTTCCTGGAGACGCTCACCGGCGTCAAGGGACTCATCGCGGATCCGCACTTCCGCGGCGCCGGGCTGCACCTCACGCTGCGCGGCGGCCACCTGGCGCTCCACGCGGACTTCAACCGCGACCGCACCCGTGCGCTCTCACGGCGGCTCACCGTCCTGTACTACCTGAACCCGGGCTGGGAGCCCGCCTGGGGCGGGGACCTGGAGCTGTGGAACGCCGACCTCTCCCGCTGCGAGGCCCGCATCGCTCCAGTCCTGGACCGGCTGGTCGTGATGGCCCATGGCGACACCCACTGGCATGGCCACCCCTCCGCGCTGACATGCCCGGAGGGACGGGGCCGCGCCACGGTTGCGGCCTACTTCTACACGGCGGAGGAGTCCCCGGACGCGCCGGAGGCCCACAGCGCCCTCTGGGCGCCAGCGCGGTCCTGAACCGCCAGATGGCCCCGTCAGTGTCCTCACCTTCGCGCCGTCACGCTCCATCCCTGCTCTGAAGGCTATTGGCTCCATGCGCTTGGAAACCCACCTCACCCTCGCAATGTGCGCAAGCGCCGAGCCGGAGCTCCAGGCCTGGGCGGCGCGCCATGGGGTGAAGGCGCTCTGCATCGAGCTTGCACGGGGCGTGACGCCCCGGCAGGTCATGCTGACGCTTCGCGGAAGCACGTCGGTGGAGGAGGCGCGTCAGCGAGCCGAGGCGCTTGCCTTCGAGGCCCGCTCGACCTGCGATGCCCGCCCGTGCCGCATCAAGGTCGAGACACCGTGGACCTGGAGCCCGCTCGCGGAGGAGGCGCCGTGCTATCTGGAACACCACGTCCGGGTGGCCACCCGCGACCTGGAAGCACTGGCGCGACTGGCGGCCTCGCATGCGGCCCACCTGTCCCGCAGCGCTTACAAGGTGTCGCCGGACGGGCTCCAGGAGCGCTTCCTCACCCAACGGTTCGGTCCCTCGGACGATGCGGCCATGGACGTGGCCTTTGGCTCGCTACTGGCTGGCCTGGCGGGCGCGGGGCTCCCGGTGACGAAGGTGGAGCGGGAGCGCGTGCTTTTCGACGACAACCTCACCCTCGACGAGGGCTGGATGGAGGAGACACCCCGATGAGCGGCCCCACGAATCCCGTCAAGCCACCGCCGCATCTTCCCGCGGGCTATGAGAGGGACGACAACCGGCCGGACGTGTTCGACCCGGCGCTCAAGCAACACAGCGCCGCCTTCATCAAGGGCCCACCCCGGTTCACGGATCCGACGGAGGCGGCCCGCTTCCGGGAGGCACGCGCCCGGCTTCTCCGGCGGTGCCTCGCGGGCATTGGCCGCCAGCCGGTGGGAGCGCACGTCGTCGCGCGTGGCAGCGTGGTCCTCGCGCTCTGGTACGGCGAGCAGGCCCGTCCGGCCAAGGACATCGACCTCGTCTTGACGCCCGCGACCGTGAAGCCGGATTCGAGCGAGGGACTGCGGCTCATGGCGGAGCTGACCCGGGCCGTCACGGACGCGCTGCACCTGGAAGGCATCCACCTGGATCCAGCGGCCATCCCGGTGGACGGCATCTGGACCTACGAGCGAGCCGAGGGCCGCCGGCTCACGTTTCCGTGGAGCTGGGAGGGACGCGTTCGCGATTCGGTCCAGGTCGACATCGTGTTCAACGAGCAACTGCTCTCGTCTCCGCTCCAGCACATGGTGGAGGGAGTGCCGGTCCAGGTCGCCACGCCCGAGGAGTCCCTGGCGTGGAAGCTCCTCTGGCTCAGAAATGACATGTGGCCCCAGGGCAAGGACCTCTACGACGCGGTCCTGCTCGCCGAGAACACCCGCGTGCCCCCGGGATTTCTTCGGCGCGTGTTCGATGCGAAGCAGGACCCGTGGATCGAGCCCATCAACGCGGAAGCATTCGATTTCGCGGGCAAGATGGACTGGCCCAACTTCGTGCGCGAGCACCCCACGTTCGCGGGAGCGACGCTCGAGGAGTTCCAGGCACGATTGATGCGGGCGCTCCAGCAAGGCATCTAAGCCCCCGAGGTGCTCCGCTTCAGTGCGCGTTGGGCAGGGTCTCGAACGGCCAGGGACGGTTCGCGGGCCGGTCCAGCCACAGGTCCGCCACGCCCTGGGCCAGCGTCCACGGAGCTCCGCCCGCGCGGTTTGTCAGGACGATGACCGTGAGGCGTTGCTCTGGATACTTCACGATGGCGTTGGTGAAGCCACACGTCTCACCGTGATGTGACAGCCGCCGCCGCCCTCCGTCGTCGTCGACGAACCAGCCGAAGCCGTAGCGCGAGGAGGTTCCATCCGGAAGCACCGGCGGCGTCCAGGCCTGCTTCCGCGTCTCCGTGCGGAGCAGCGCATCCGTATCCAGCGCCCGGTCCCACGCCACCAGGTCCACCACGGACGCGTAGATGCCGCCATCCCCCAGCACGGCACTGGTGGGGCTCTGGTCCCTGGGGACGAAGCCGCCCGGACCCGGGGCGTACCCATACGCACGGCGGGACACCTGGGAGACGCCTTCCTCGTGCGCCACGGTCGAGCGCATGCCGCCCGGGACGAAGACGCGCTCGTGCAGGAACCGCGCGAACGGCACTCCGCTCACCTGCTCCACGACGAGCGCGAGCACCGCGTAGCCGGAGTTGCTGTAGCGCACCGCCGTTCCGGGCGGGAAGTACGTGCGGTCCACGCGGGAGACCAGGGCCAGCACGTCCCGGTCCTTCACCTGCACCGGCTGCGTGGCCGGGACGAAGTCCTCGTAGTCCCAGAGGCCCGAGGTGTGCTGGAGCAGGTGCTGGATGCAGACCTCCCGCAGGGCGGGCGGGAAGCCGGGGAGCACGTCCGCCACGCGGTCATCCAGGCGGAGCCGGCCCTCCTGGACCAGCAGCAGGATGGCCGTGGCCGTGAACTGCTTGGAGAGCGAGGCGAGCCGGTAGTTGCTGTCGGGCGTGGCGGGCTCGCGCTTCTCCAGGCTTGCCAGGCCATATGCCCGGCGGAGCACGACCTGCCCGTCGTGGATGACGACGACGCTGGCTCCGGGGCGATCCGGGCCGTCGTAGTCGCGGAAGAGGGAGTCCACCGCGTTCCGGGGGTTCGCGGGGGTGCCCGCACACCCGACGAGGATGGAGGCGAGGACGACGGCGGCGAGTGAATGGACAGACATGGTCGTTTCAGCGGGCAGCGGCCTTCGCGCGCTTGCGTTCAATGAGGTCGCGCGCGGCCTGTCCGCTCGTGACGAATTCGACGTCGCCCTTCAGCCGGCCCGTGAGGTAGAGCGCGAACGCGACGGCCTTGGCGCTCGCCATCTGCAGGCGCTGGGTTCCCACGTAGATGACGCCGCGCAGCCACTCCGGGCGGGACTCCTTGCTGAAGTGCTCGCGGGCCGCCTTGTCGATGACGGACCCGTCGATGTCCACGACGACGAACACCGGGCCGTCCACCGCCACCTCCTGCACGATGGACAGCAGGCGCTTCGCATCGTCCAGGTTCGTGGCGCCGTTGAAGTCGACCCACACGACATCGGGCGCCTCCAGGTGCACCCGATGCATTCCAAACGTCCATTCACGTCGTTCCGGCATGAGGTCCCCCCCGGGCTGCCTCGGTGTCGTGGCCCGGCGAAGGCTAGCGCGAACGGCACCCCGCCGGGATGCCGCCCGTCACTGAATCGTGGAGTTCGTGACGCGGATGGGCGTGTCCGCGTGGTTCGAGATCTGCGGATAGGTCTCGTACCAGGAGCCGCCCTTGTTGTTCTGGATGACCGAGCGGTCGATGCGGATGTCCCCCGAGTGGTCATTGCTCACGAAGAAGATGGCGCTGCCGTGGGCGTTGACCTCGTTGTGTTCGATCCGCGTGCCGCAGAGCGACAGCGTCATCGTGTTGCCGTCGTTGTAGATGGCCCCGCCGCTGCCCCCGCCCGGCGTGCCCGGCTTCGCGGGATTGGCCCCGGTGCCGATGGCCCGGTTGTGGGAGAAGAGGCTGTTGATGATGTTCCACGACACCCCGATGCTGCTGATGCCGCCGCCGTTGGAGCAGACCCCGCCGTAGCCCTCCTTGCCGCCGAAGGTCGTGTTCACCACGTAGACCGGCTGGTCGTCGTACTGGTCGAACACGCGCAGCGCGCCGCCTCCGACGTCAGGGCCGGCATCCGCGCACACGTTGTTGAAGAAGCGCGAGTTGATGACCTTCACCCGCCCGCCGCGCACCCAGACCGCGCCGCCTCCGTCGTACTCCGACTCGCTCTTGGAGCTGGCGTCCACGAACGTGAGGTTCTGGAGCGTCAGCCGGGGGTGGTCCTGGTCCTGGCAGTGGGAGGTCGTCCACACCTGGGCCTGATCACAGGTGTTCATGTACAGGATGCGGTGCTTTCCGGCTCCGCTGAGCGTCACCAGCCCCTTGCCGTCGATGACGATGTCCGGTCCCTTGTCGTTGAAGACCTTGGCCGTCCTGTCGAGCGTGACGGTCACCGGATCCGGGCCGCAGTCGAAGGTGATGACGCCTCCCTTCGCCACGGCCTGGACGAAGGCCTCGCCGGTACAGCTGGCCGGCGTCCCCGTGCCGACGACGGTGGTGGGCCGGGAGACGTCCGCGAGCCCGGCCTCCGCGGGCACGGTGCACGTGGCCTCCGCGTTGGGGTTGCCCGCGGGAGGCCCGTCCTTGGGATGGGTCAGCGGGTTGGGGACGTCCACGCCCGCGTCATCGCTGGAACAGCCAGCGGCGCAGGCGAGCACGAACCCCGCGGCCAGCGAAAGGAGCGTGGACGCGGGGAACCGGTGAGGTCGCTTCGGGTGCATTCAGCCTCCAGGACGGAGGCAGTCTAGGCCCTTCCGGGACTACTCGGTGATGATGTCGGTGTACTCGCTGCCGCTGATGGAGTTGCGCCACTTGGAGGAGAAGCCCAGCGCGTGCTGCGGATCCACCACGTGGGGCGCGGTGACCTTCGCCACCTCCAGGCGGGTGATCTCATTGTTGAACAGGTCCAGCACCATGCCGAACTGCGCCGCGGTCAGGTAGACGCGCTTGAGCATCTTCTCCGCCTTCTCCTGGCGGACGAGCTCGTTGTTCTCGCTCTTGAGCGACTGGTAGAAGCCGCGCCACGTGGAGGCGTCCATCGGGAGCTGTCCGTCCCGCCGCGTCGTGCAGCCCTCGTCCGAGGCCACGCCACAGTCGCGGAACGCGGGCTCGGAGTGCATCGGCCGCTCCGCGCGGGGCTCCTCACGGACCTCCTCACGGGGCTGAGACCGGCTGAACCCGCGGGTCTCGGTCCGGGTCTCCGTCCGGCTCTCCGACTCCACCGTTCCACCCGTCATGCCGCCCGTCACGCGGACATCCATCTTGGTGCCGCCGCCGCGCACCTTCACGGTGGTGGTCTCCTCGCCGTCCACGTTCGTCGTCGTCTTCATCTTGATGCGGGCGTTGGGCATGTCCGCGTCGTCGACGTCCACCTGCATGTTGAACTCCGCGTCCTGCGCGAAGCTGGCGGAGGAAGCAAACAGGGACGAGACGAGCACGGCGCGGGCGATGCGGTTCATGGGACTCCAGGTGGGGATGCGGTTGGGTGCGGTCGGAACGGTAGACGTCGTCGCCGCCGTTCCTTGTCACGCACTCCGGGCGAAAATATTCACGCACCCAAGCACGCAGAGGCTTCAAGGGAGGCGGGTCGAAACGTACCGCTCCCTCTTGCGACCCCCTGGGATTTGGTGCACGAGACACCGCTCGTGATCGTTCGTCCCCGTCCTGGCTTCCTCAAGCTGCTGTTCGTCGTGCGCGGCACCATCCTGCCGCGCGTCCTGCCTCACGTGCTGGGGGTCGCGGCGCTCGCGTCGCTCGTCGTCCTGACGCTCAAGCAGGGGTACCTGCGGCTCCCCGTGACGTCGCCAGCGCCCCTGTCGCTGCTGGGCATCGCGCTCTCCATCTTCCTCGGGTTCCGCAACAACGCCTGCTACGACCGGTGGTGGGAGGGCCGCAAGCAGTGGGGCGCGCTCATCATCGAAGTGCGCGCCTTCGCCCACGCGGCCATCGCGCTGCTGGACGACGGGCGCGCCGAGCTGCCCATCGCGGGACGGGAGGCGGCCCGGCGGCTGGTGCATCGGACCATCGCCTTTCCCTACGCCCTTGCCGCGCACCTCCGGGGACACGACGCGGGAGAGGTCATTGGCGGCCATGTCTCCGAGCCCGAGCGCTCCCGCATCCTGAGCAGCGGCAACCGCCCGAACGCGCTGCTGCGTGAGCACCAGGTGGAGCTGGCCCGCCTGCTGCGCGAGGGCCGGCTCACCGACATCACCTGGGGCGCCCTGAACGAACGGGTGCACGCCATGATGAGCGTCTTCACCGCCTGCGAGCGGATCCGCCTCACGCCCCTGCCCTTCGCGTACACGGTCCTCCTGCACCGCACCGCCTACCTCTTCTGTCTCATCCTTCCCTTCGGCCTCGCGGAGTCCATGGGTTGGTTCACGCCCGTGCTCTCGGCGATGATTGCCTACACCTTCTTCGGCCTGGACCTGCTGAGCGAGGAGCTGGAGGAGCCCTTCGGGCAGGCGCCCAACGACCTCCCCCTGCTCGCGATGGCCCGCACAGCGGAGATCAACCTGCTGGAGGCGCTGGGAGAGCCCCAGCCCGAGCCGCTGCGCCCCAAGGACTTCATCCTCCCTTAGGGTTTTCCCATATTCGCATGTTTTGCTAGTTTCCCCGGGACGCGGCAGGAAAAGCCTGCGCGCGCTCCGAGGGAACCATGTTCAAGCTCGTATCCTCAGCCGTCGTCAGTCTGCTGCTCTCCCTGGGGCTGCTGCCCTCCACCGCTCCGGTCCAGACCGGGGCGCTCGCCGTCACGACGACCACGGTCGCGACGCACAACACGCATTACGGAGAGGCGACCTTCCGGCCGCTCGCGGACGTCATCGGCTGGCAGGAGGTGAGCACCGCGGAGGGGCACTCCAAGCTGGATGCGATGGAGTACTACAACCACTTCCGGCCGGGTGAGAACCGGCTGGACGCGCGCAACTCCATCGCCATCTCCTGGCGCAAGAACAAGTACGAGAAGACCGGTGACGGGTCCCGCCTCACGCACGGCGGCGAGGCCGGGGTGACGCCGGCTCGCTTCGTGAACTGGGTCGTGCTGAAGAACATCGAGACCGGCGCGAAGCTGGCGTTCATCAACACCCACTACATCTCTGGTGCCTGGAACGGCGAACACCCCGAGCGTCAGGAGCGCTGGCGGACGCACAACGCGGTGGTGCGCGAGGTGGTGGCGGAGCTGCTCGGCCGGGGACTGCCCGTCGTGCTGGTGGGTGACTTCAACCGCGCCCTGTCGCAGGACATCCCCGGGATGAACCACCTGCGCACGGCCGGTGTGGACGGCGTGCCCATCGATCAGATCTACGTCAAGGTGGGCATCGGCACCGGGCCCGCCGAGCGGCTGGAGAAGTACGGCTCCGACCACTTCGCCTATACGGCGACGGTCCAGTACTGAGGCGAGGGCCGGGGCGGAAAGGACCGCCGCCCCGGCCTGCCCGCGCTACCAGCAGGCGAACTGGATGTTGTCGTAGCGGACGGACGCGGTGCTGAAGACGAGCGTGCGCAGGTCGCCCTGGACGAAGTTGGCCTCACCGCAGGCGCAGGTCGCGCCCGTCCCGGTGCAGTTCGTCCAGGGGGTCGTGTCTCCTCCGGAGTCCACGCGGTACTCGGCGTTGAAGACCGCCTTGTTCTTGTTCGTGAACCAGGTCTTGTAGGCGCCGCACTCGTTGTACTTCTGGCACTCCTCGTTGATGGCGAAGTCGAAGGAGTCCGCGAGCGAGGCGACCTGGTCCACGTCGTTCTTGAGCGCGATGCCCAGGCACAGGGAGTGGGCGGTGGTGGCCAGCCAGCGGTTGTAGTCCAGCTGGTTCGCCGCCGTGAGGCCCCAGCAGGCCTGGTCGGTGCAGCTGATCTCATCGTCGTGCGAGTAGGCGTCGACGTTGTCCGGCTCCACGGCGTCGCAGCCCTTGGTGCGCGCCAGCTGCATGCGTGACGTCATCACCGTCCGCACCGCCTGCTTGCGGTGATCCAACCACCACTCACAGCCACCGCCGCTCGTGCACCAGTCCCCCAGGATGTGGACGGACTGGGCGCAGTTCTCCCCGGGCGTGCAGTACGTGTCCTGCGGGAACTGGTTCGCGTCCTCCCGCCAGTCCTCGTAGGTGCCGGCGCTGAAGTAGCAGACGACCTTCTTCCCGGCGGTCTTGTACTCCTGGATCTTCGCGCTCGGGGTGTTGAAGAGGTCCACGACGTAGACCTGCGCGTTGAGGTTCGTGGGAATGGCGTTGTGCTCCAGGTCCCACATCCAGGTGGTGCCCCGGGGAAACGCCGGCACCGTGCAGGCCGAGCCCTGGCCGCAGACGTTCGGGGTGCCGCCGCCGCCACACGTCGCCGGGCTCTGGCAGGTGCCGCAGCTTGCGACCGTGCGCGCCTGGCCGCAGTTGTCGGTGCCGCTCACCTGGCCGCAGTTCGTGCCCAGCCGCGAGCAGAAGGCCGCGTCGGTTTCGGCGGTGCACGTCGTGGGGATGTCCCAGGACACCTGGAGCCGGAGGCTGTCGAGCTGCGCCGCGTCCGTGCCCGCGCCCTTGACGAGGCGCACGCGGATGTCACCGGTGCTGGAGACGAAGTTCGCGGCCACCTCCGGGGTGGGCAGGTTGAGCGTCAGGGCCGGGGTCCACACCCAGTCACCGCGCCCCTGCGAGTTGGCGACGTTGACCCAGCTGGAGGTCGTGAACCGGTAGAGCTGCCACTGGTAGTAGGACGCGGCCACCCCGGGGCCCTGGTACTTCGTGAGCACCTGGAGCTGGGTGACCTGCGCGGGCGTGGGCGCGGCCTGGGTGAGGCTGGAGAGCTTGAAGGTCAGGTAGCCCGTGTAGCTGGGGCTGAACTCGATGTACTGCGCATAGCAGTCCGCGTACGCGCCCACCGTGCAGTTCGCGCTGTTCGCCTTGAGCACGGCCATGCCGCCGCTCTTGCCGGACGCATCCGTGTGGGTCAGCGTGCTCGCGGAGGCGAAGTCGATGACCTCCGAGCCCGTCAGGGATTGCTGCTGGACTTCCGGCTCCCGAGCGTCCTCCGCCTCCAATGGCAGGCATCCCGTGGCAAGCAAGGCAAGACACGACGACAGCCACGCAATCCGTTTCAGCATCCGTTCCTCCAGGGTGGAGGGCCGCGCCTATCACATGGGCTCCGGCCTGGGACACTGCGTGTGACACCGGTGTCCGGGATCCTCCCGCGTGGAGTCTGACAGGCGTGTCATGCGCGGAGGGACTGTCACTCTGGGTGGGTCTCGTGCGTGGCGGTGGAACGGCCCTTGCTCCAGCCGGGGACTCCCGCCGCAGGAGGCATGCCTTGAACAAGGTGCTGCTGGTCCCCGTGCTCGTTCTCCTCTCCGTGACGCAAGCCCGTGCCCAGGCCATGGAGCCCCCCGGACCGCGGCCCCTGGTGGGTGAGCGGCCCGAGCACGTGCTCTGGGTCGCGCCCGTGATGCATGGCTTCTTCGCGGTGATGGGTCCGCCCATGGGCGACATGGTCCATCTGGCGCTCCCGGTCGGGCTGAACCGCAAGCTGTCGGACCAGAGCGACCTGGTCCTGGAGGTCACGCCCCGGTACTCGCGCCGCCGGTGCGGTGAGGACGTGGACAGTTGTGGCACGGTCCGTTCCCTCACGGTCTCCACGGGCCTGGCCTGGAGGCCGTGGGCCCGCGTCCGAGGCAATGGCTTCTTCCTCCAGCCCAAGCTGAGCGGCATGGTGCTCAACGAACGGGACCGGCCCGAGGCCGGCGAGGGCGACACCACGAATCGGAGCTCGACGGGCGGGCAGCTCACGCTCGGCCTGGACATGGGCTTCCAGAAGACGACGGCCTCGAACTTCTACCTCGCCTTCGTGTTCGGCGCGGGCGTGGGCTACAGCTGGAACCAGCGGCGCGACGTGGTGGACCTCGGCGCCCGCTACAACCTGCCGTGGGGCAGCAGCCGCAAGAGCGGGGGCATCGTGGACATCAACCTGGACCTCCTGCGGCTGGGCTTCGGCTTCTGACGCTCAGGCGTCCACGACCGCACGGCGGACCAGGTCGCGGAAGTAGCGCGCGGCCGGGTCGGCGTGGGTGCGGTCGTGCCAGCACAGGGCCAGCTTGACGGTGTGCGCGGGCACTGGCGCGTTGACGCCACGCACGCCCAGACGCGCTCCCTGCGCGGCGGCGAACGTCATCCCAGGGCTCGTTGACCGTGGCCGGTGCCTCGCGCCCGACCTCATCGGGATGGGGAGTTCGGGCAAGCCGGAGGTCGCCTACCGGTTCGCGGACCACGTGAAGTACCTCGATGCATGGTTCGACGCGCTGGAGCTGCGGGACGTCGTGCTCGTCGCCTACGATTGGGGCGGCGTGCTGGCCCTGGATTGGGCGCGGCGGCATCCGGACCGCGTGCGGGGCGTGGTCGTGTTCGAGACGTTCCTGCGCCCCATGAAGTGGAGCGACTGGCCTCCCCAGGGTGAGCAGTTCTTCCGTGCCCTGCGGACACCTGGGACCGGTGAGAAGCGGGTGCTCGAGGAGAACGCGTTCCTCGCAAGGTCCTTCGCGAACGGCGTGCAACGCGGCCTCTCTGAAAGCGACCGGGCCGTGTATGAGGCCCCCTATCCGGCGTCACGACGCCCGGTGCTCCAGTGGCCTCGGGAGATCCCGATCGATGGCGAACCCGCTGACGTCGCGGCGGTGATCGAGCGCTATGACGCGTGGCTCGCGCAGCCGTCCGCGAAGCCGGTGCTCCTGCTGACGTTCGGAGAGACGGGCCTCAGCGCGCCGGGCATCATCGAGTGGGCGCGCGCGAACCTCCGGGCCCTCGAAATCGTCCCGCTCGGCCGCGCGGGGCACCATGCGCCGGAAGACGCGCCGGAGGAGATGGCGCGCGCCGTCCGGAGCTGGCTGGACCGTCACTCCTGGTGAGCGCCCTACCCTGACCGTGTCAGCGCCGCCGCCTGCCGCCTCCTGGCCGCTTGGCATTCCTGGGGGCCTTGCCGTGGTGGCCCCGGTTGCCCCCGCGCCTGGGGGCGCCGCGCTCCCGGTCCTCCCGGTCTTGCGTCCGGGGTGGGCGCTCGCGCGTCACCTCGGCGATTTCGTCCGGCATCCAGGGCCGGTCGAGCAGTTCCTGGAGCTCCAGCAGCGAGCGGGCCTGGAGCACGCCGCGCCGGCCCCGGGCCACGGCGAAGCGCTGGGGACGATCGAGCAGCGGCAGCTCCTCCTCCACCAACGTCCGGGCGAGCTTCTCCGGCAGGTGCAGCCTCACCACGCCGCGCGGTGCTCCGTCCGACAGCAGCTCCACGTCGTACTCGAGAGGAATCTCCTGGTCGCGGATCTCCACCGCGTCCGGGAGCGCCAGGAGGGCCCGGCGCGTCGCGGCCGGCACGAACGCGTTCAGGTCGAGCCGCAGCGTGCGCGCCTTGAAGTCGTCGAGCGTGTCCACCCCTTCGAGCTGGGCCTCGTAGAGCGCGGTCAGCTCCGCGAACCCGAGCGGCGCGGTCGTTCCTCCCGAGCGGCGCCACAGCTCCCGAACCTCGGCGATGAGGACCCGGTGACGGTCCACCGCGGGATGCGGCGCATCGCCTCGCGCCAGGGCCTCCGCGAGCGCGTGCCGGGCCGCCTTGGCGAGGTCCGGCCCCCAGGCGCGCAGCACGTCCACTTCCTGCTCCAGCTTGAAGCCGAAGTAGTCCAGCCGCCGCACGAGCACCACCGAGCGGTAGCGCGCGTCATACGTGGGCGCGTCCGCGTGACGCCGGGCGTAGCGGCGCAAGAGCGACTGGGGCAGCTGGGTGCCTTCGATGCCCGCCTGCGAGTCGCCGTTGCGGTCGGCGAAGTAGCGCAGCGGGCCTGCCACCGCGCCCTGGTTGCCGCACACGCTCGTCTTCGACACGCGCGCGACCTCGCCCCAGGACGTGCGCTCGTCGATGACCAGATCGAAGGGCATGAAGCGCGCGACGAGGTCGCAGAAGCGCTGGTAGACGCGGGTGTTCGCGAAGGGCATGCGCGCGGGCAGCGCCACCCCCACGCTCCGGTACACGCTCGCCATCGCGAGCGCCGCGTCCTCCAGGGCCTTCACCAGCACCCCGCGCCCCTCCGCCCACGCCGCGAGCTTCTCCGCGTCGAAGACGTGGCGCGGCAGCCCCTGCACCTCTCCCACGCGCCCCGTCTCCTGGAAGGCCTCCGCGTACAGGTTGTACGCGGTCAGGTGGTCGCTGCCGGGCACGAGCACGCCCTCCAGGTTGCGCTCCTCGCGCGTCATCCGGTGCAGCGACTCCACCGAGCTGCACACCGCGAGGAAGGGCAAGAGCGCGTCCTCCGCGTTGACGATGAGCTCCGCCCAGGGGCGCTCCACGGGCAGGGCCTCCACCGCGCGGCCGTAGTCGGACAGCCGCCCGTCCGCGTCCACGATGTTGCGCGCCTGGAGCTTCGCGAGCGCCCGGCGGTAGGCGTCGCGGTCCAGCGGCACGGGCAGGTCCAGCTCATCCGCCCGCACGCCCAGGGCCGCCGCGGTGAGCGCCACGCGCTCCGGCTCGCCCGCGAGCTGGAACTCGGGCTCGGTGGGCTTGAGCGAGGCGAAGTGCAGCGGCCGGTCGCTCAGGATGAAGACGCGGCCGCCCTCCACGCGCCCGTGCACGCGCCCCGCCATCTGCAAGAGCTCGTTGTTGCCCAGGTGCACGCGCGTGAGGACGTTGCGGCCGCCCTCCACCAGGTTCGTGAAGCGCATGTCGTCGATGACGACCGTGTCCAGCCCCGGCACGTTGAGCGCGCTCTGCCCCGCCGCCGTCATCGTGAGCACGAAGGGCCGGGGCGCCGTGCCCTCCAGGAAGGGGCGGATGGCGCGCAGCGGTTCGCCGCCGTGGTAGTGCGCCGCGTGAATTTCCGGCGCGTTGTCGCGCACGTGGGCCGCGGCCTCCTCCACTCCGGCGCGCGTGGCCAGGAACACGCCCACGCCGCGCCCCCGGTCCTCCACGTCCCGCAGGAACGCGTCGTCGAGGAAGGACAGCGGCTGGCGGCGCTCCACCTCCACGCGGGCCGCCTTCCTCGGGTCGAAGGAGGACACCTGGAGCACGTCCGCGCTGTTCAGGTATCGGGCGTAGAAGGCCGGATCCACCGTGGCCGACAGCCAGATGAAGCGGCACCCCACGCGCTTGCCCAGGGCCAGGCACAGCTCCAGCTCCGCGGAGGTCTGGTGGATCTCATCCACGACGAGCGTGTCCTCCGGCCGGATGACTCCGCCCTGGAACCAGCGCCGCGCGATGCCGGTGGTGACGATGACCACGTCCGCGAGCGGCGTCTCCGCGGTGGCCTCCCGCTCCCGGTTGACCACCGCCACCCGCAGGGGCTTGCGGCCCACCAGCTCCTCCGCGATGGGGCGGATGGCGAGCGTCTTGCCCGTGCCGGTGCCCGCGACGATGCCGAAGCCCTGCCCGTTCCGCGCCAGCTCGCGGAGGCGCTCGCCGTGGTGCTCCTCCAGGTACGTGCGCAGCTCCAGCCCGAGCGCCAGCTCAATGGTCTCGCAGGCGGCCCGCGTGGGCGCGATGACCACCACCCGCCCGCGCTGGAGCGCTACGGGGGAGGAAGTGTCAGCGCGAGGCGGCAGGTAGCGGTCGGTGGGAGTGCGCACGAAGGCCAGTGATACGCATGGGCGGTGTCCAGGGGAAGCGATTCGCTTGCCAGGGTCAGACGCAGGGGAGGCAGGCAGCCGTGAGCAGCAGGGCCTTGGACGTGGATCCAGAGGAAACGTCAGCCCCTGCCCACTTGCCCCACGACGGAGGCTCCGACCCGGGGGCCCTGCGCGTGCGCCTGGTCCCGTGCCTACCTTCCGCTCCAGGGAATCAGGAGGGGACGATGAAAAGGGAGATGCTGCTTCATGAGCTGCACCCGTCGGTGGTGCACATGCCGCTGGCGTTGCTGCCGACGGCGGCCGTGGCGGACCTCATCGTGATGACGACGGGGGACCGCGCCTGGGAGAAGGTCGGGCGCCGCCTGTGGATGGTGGGCGCGGCCAGCGCGGTGCTCGCTGGCGTGTCGGGCCTGGCCGCGAGCCAGGAGGTGCGCCTGGACTCGCCGCGCGCCCGGGACATGACGGTCCGGCACGGCCTGGGCAATGCCCTCATCACGCTGGGCGCGCTGGGCATCACGGCGTGGCGGCTGACGAAGCGGCCCACCGCCGTGACGACGGCGCTGGGCCTGGGCGCGTGCGCCTTCGCGCTCTACACGGCGTCGCTCGGCGGAAAGATGGTCTACGAGCTGGGCGTCGGCATCAACCCGATGCCCGAGGACGCGCCGCAGGGCACGCGGAAGGGGCCCCTGCTGCTGTCGCCCAAGGCCCCCGCCGCGCTCGTGAAGGACGCGGGCCGGGGCGCCGCGTGGCTGCTGGGCCGGGCTCGCGACGCGCTGTCGCCACGCGCGGGCCTCTGACCGCGACGTCCCGGACGGAGGCCCTTGCGAGGGGTCTCCGCTTCCCATACCCGTCCATGTTGTTGCATGCCGGATGCTTGTCTGGCCCCAGGGTCCAGGTGCGGAAGCACTGACGCGACAGGCTTCGTTGCTCCGTGGACGGATACCGGGGACCCTGCCTCGGATTCCCGAACCCCGACGGTAGGGTGCCGCCCGCCCAGCGAGCCCCCCCGATGCGCGCCTTTCCTTCCCTCCCGTCCCGGCCGCTCGCGTTCCTCGCCGAGGCGGTGTGTCTGCTGGCGCTCGTGCTGGCGTGCGTGATGCTGGGACAGGGCGTTGAAGCGGTGCTCGACCTGGCGCCCTGGGATGAGGCGGACTACCTGCACCGCGCGCTGACGCTGCCGGAGAGCGGACTGCCGGATCCGGAGTGGGGGCCGCTGTACTCGCTCTGGTACTTCGCGCTCTCGTTCATCTGGCCGGATCCGGTGGTGCTCTATTACGCGAACGTCCGGTGGCTCGTGCTGCTGACCACCGTGGCGGGCTACGCGCTCTTGCGCCAGGTGGGGGCCCGGCCCGGGTTCGCGCTGGCCGTGAGCGCGGTGTACCTGCTGTCACTGGCGCCACACGTCCAGCCGCGCCCCACCCTGCTGGCGCTGCTGATCATCCTGGTCGCGTCGTGCGCCGCGTGCCGTGCCGCCACGCCCGAAGGCGCCTGGGGATGGTTGGGATGGGGGTTGCTGCTCGCGTCCTTCGCGCGGCCCGAGGGGTTCCTGTCCTTCCTGGCGGTGTCCGCGCTGCTGGGCCTCCAGCTCGTGCGCCGCATGCGTCGTGAGCCTGCGCGAAGGCGTCACGCCTGGGGCACGGCGGTGGCCTATGCGGGCAGTGTCCTCGTCCTGGTGGGATTGCTGGGCAACCCGTTCGGCAACACCAGCAACCGGCGCTTCTACGCGTTCTGTCAGCACTTCGCGGATGGCCTCGCCAAGCGCACCGGAGACGTGCGGGTCGACCCCTGGGCCCGGTGCGAGCAGGTGCTCCAGCCCGTCTTCGGGGAAGCCCGCACGCTGGGAGACGCCGTGCGCGCGAACCCGGGCGCGTTCCTCGCGCATGTGCGCTGGAACCTGGAGCGCCTGCCCGGCGAGTCACGCAAGGTCTTCACCCATGGCTACGGCAACGTCCCACCCACGCCCCGGAACGGAGCCTGGACCCGCGAGCAGGTGGCGCACGTGCTGCTCCTCCTCGCAGTGCTGGCGCTTCCGCTCTGGGCCCTCGTCCGGCGCGGGAGGAACGCGGTCCGGGCCCTGGCGACGCCGCGGGTGGCATGGAGCGCGGTCGCGGTGGCGGTGGTGATCATCCCCGGCATTCTCTCCTCGGTCCTGCTCCAGCCCCGGCAGCACTACCTGGTCATTCCGGGCGTGATGGGGCTGGCGCTGCTGGCCCTGATGAAGCACGCGCTGGACGCGTCCGGACCGCATCCGGTGCTGTCGCTCGGCACGTTGGGGGGAGCCGTGCTGGTGGTGCTGGCGGTGCCCCGTCCTCCCGCTGCTCCTGAGGGCCGTTCCGCGCCGCGCCGGGAGCTGCTCCAGCAGGTGCGGGCCCTGCGGGCGCTCGGGCTGGGAAGCCATGTCGCGACGGGGGGCTCGCTGGGCGTCCTGGACACGCAGGGCGGGCTGCCGGTGTACCTGGGGGCTCCCTTCCGGCGCGTTCCTCCCTGGACGCAGCGCCCGGGTGAGTCGTTCACCCAGTACCTGCGCCGCGAACGCATCGCGCTCGTCTTCCTGGACCACAAGCTGCGCGAGGAACCGCGCTTCGACAACGACCCCTCGCTGGAGTCCTTCCTCGCGGCACCGGGCGCGTTCGGCTACGCCACGCGGCACCTTCCGGGAACGAGTGCAGTGCTCGCACTGCCAGCGGCCTGGGCCGTCAGCGCCGCTGGAGTTGTTCCGGCAGGCGGCCACGTTGGCACGCCCCGCTCATCTCCATGAGCTGACGATTGAACGAGCACGCGGGGAGGGGACGTGGCTACGGCGTGCGCGAGCGGCCCGCGGTGATGCCAGCGAGGATGAGCGCGATTCCCGCGAGGAACTCCGCGCGATCGTCATGGTCTCGCATCTGGTCGACGATGGCCCGGGTGAATGGGTAGTCGTCCGGGTCGAGCTGCTTCCATGCCGCCGACACGGCGTTGAAGAACTCACCGCGGTTCACGCCGGGCCCGTGAGCCCGGCCGTTCACGGCGTTCTGGCCCGCGGCGCCCAGGATGTAGTGCATCAACACGGTGGTCGCCGTGAACCAGCGGCTCTCGGGCACGCCCAGCGCACGGACCTGCTGGCCGATGCTCTCGAGGATCCTCGGCGTCACCGACTTCGAGGGGCCACGGGAGAGCTGCGTGGCGAGCTGCGCGGCGAGCCACGGGTGTGCGTCGATCGCGTCGAACAGGCCGAGCGCGACGGCGCGGATCCGGTCCTGCGGCGAGCCCGGAACCCTCGCGGGCTTGAGGGCCAGAGCGTCCGTGACCACCGCGTCGGTCGCCGCGTCGAGCAGCTCGTCCTTGTTCGCCACATGCCAGTAGATGGCCCCGGCTCCGGTGGACAGGCGCTCGGTCAGCGCCCGGAACGTCAGCCCGCCCTCACCCGCCGTGTCGAGCAGCTCGACAGCCGCTTCGATGATGCGCTCGCGGGAGAGCGCCTCCGTTCGCCGCTCCGGCTTGCGCGTCCTCGGTGCCATGCCGCCATCTTGACATGCCTGGAACGATGTTCCAACTTGGCCATGGAACGTCGTTCCAGAAACGAGCATCCATGCACACCCCTGTCACGATCATCGGCGCAGGACTCGGCGGACTCACCCTGGCCCGCGTCCTTCACGTCCACGGAATCCCGTCCACGGTCTACGAGGCGGAGTCCTCACCGACGGCGCGCACACAGGGCGGGATGCTCGACATCCACGAGTACAACGGTCAGCTGGCGCTCCAGGCAGCGGGCCTGCTCGACGCGTTCCGAGGACTCATCCTCAAGGGCCGTGAGGCGACGCGGGTCCTCGCCTGGGACGGGACCGTGCTGCTGGACGAACCCGACGACGGTACGGGTGGACGCCCCGAGGTCCTCCGCGGCGAGCTGCGACAGCTGCTGATCGATTCGCTCCCCGCCAACACCCTCCAGTGGGGCCACAAGGTCAGCGGCGTCCGTGCCCTCGGCGGCGGCCGTCATGAAGTGACCTTCGCCCATGGCACCACCGTGGTCACGGGCCTGCTGGTCGGCGCGGACGGCGCGTGGTCACGGGTCCGGCCGCTGGTCTCCAGCGCCACGCCCGAGTACGTCGGCACGTCGTTCGTCGAAACCTATCTGTTCGACGCGGACACCCGGCACCCCTCCACCGCGAAAGCCGTTGGCGACGGGGCGCTGCTCGCGGTCGCACCGGGCAAGGGCATCCAGGCACACCGCGAGGTCGGCGGGACCCTCCACACCTACGTCGCGCTCACCCGGCCGAAGGAGTGGTTCGCCGGTATCGACTTCACCCACTCCGCCTCGGCCGCCGCGCGGATCGCCCAGGAGTTCGACGGCTGGGCACCGGAGCTCACCGCGCTGATCACCCACGGCGACACCGCACCGGTCCTGCGCACCCTCAACGCCCTGCCCATCGGGCACCGGTGGGACCGGGTGCCGGGAGTGACGCTGCTCGGCGACGGAGCCCACCTCTCGCCCCCGAACGGCGAAGGCGCCAACCTGGCCATGTACGACGGCGCCGAGCTGGGCAGGGCCATCGCCGCGCACCCCGATGACGTCGAGGCCGCGCTCGCCGGGTACGAAGAGGCCCTGTTCGCCCGCAGCGCCGAGGCCGCCACCGAAGCCGCGCGCGACTTCGGGCTCTGCTTCGGCGACGACGCCCCCCACAGCCTGATCAGCCTGCTCACCGGAAACGCGCCGCCCGCTTGAAGCGGAGCGACACCCGGCGCGCTCCGGGCCAGCCCCGCGTCAGAGGTCGACGCGAACGATGGCGGTGCCGGGGGTGCCGTCCGCGTTGACGACGTCCGTGTCCAGGTAGAGCGTGGCCGGATTCGCGCGCACGAGGCTCCCCGGCCCCGGCGTTCCGTCCAGCAGGCCCAGGTCGACGCGCTTGGACTGGTCCCACGTCCACAGATGGCTTTCGGCGACGCCGTCCCGCAGCACCGGCTGGTGGAACACCACGCGCTTCTGGTCCGGCAGGAACAACAGGGGCGCGGTCGGATAGGGAGCGTCCAGGTTCAGCTTCGAGACCACCGACCCGCGAGTCCATTCGAGCCAGTGGAGTCCGCCCTTCGTGCCCTTGACCCGCGCGACCTCCGTGAGGTCTGGACTGAAGACGGGGCCAACGAGGGTGTCCTTCTCCTGCGAGCGGCTGAAGAACGAATGCCCCTCGCTGTCACGGTAGTCGGGCCCTGGCGTCTCGCACCGGATCGCGATGCACGGATCCGACACGCACCACATCGCGGGCTGTCCTCCGAACGTGGTGGCGACGCAACGAGCGCGAGAGTCGCTCTGCAGACAGCCCGCGACGCCGCAAGCAGTCAGCGCGTGTTCCTCGGGCCAGCCCTGGGGCGCCCCTGCCGGGATGCCCTTGGACCCCACGTAGACGCGCTCCTCGTTCAACATGAAGGCATGGGTGGCCGTCCAGCCCGGTGCGGTGGAGTCTTTCCGCCAGACCTGGTCCCAGTCCCACACCTGCGCGCCCGTGGCGATGTCGACCAAGCGCACGAGATCCCCCTCCACCCAGCCGTAGCGGGTCCCCCCGGGAGACAGGAACGAGGGCCCCGGCAGGACGCCCAGGTCCGTCACCGCGCCCGCGGACGTGTCGATGAACCAGCGGTGGGTCCCGTCCACCAGGGACAGCAGGCGGCCACCGCGCTCGAGCACCGGCGTGCCGCCCTGGACCTGGAGCGGTGTCTGGAGCACGCAGTCGCCGGGCATGCAGGACGCCGTCCCCGCCACGCGGACGAAGGTGGTTCCCGCGCCGTCCCGTTCCAGGAAGGCCACGTAGCTCTGGGACGCGTCATGGAGCACCGCGCCCCGCGCCTTCTGGCTGACGACGGCGGCCTCCGTCGTCCCGGGCCGCCAGAGCCAGACCGTCCGCTCGTCGTCCACCGGCGCGCTCCACAGCACCACGGTCCGGCCATCGGCCGAGAAGTCGGCCCCCACCGTCACGTCCGCGATGCGCGCGGGCAGGCCCAGGGGAAGCATCTGCGCGTAGGTGCCGTCCTCGCGAACGGACAGCAGGACGCGCTGCGCTTCATCCACCTGGAGCAGGCGGGCGTCGCGGGTCACGGCCGGAAAGGGAGTCTCCTCCTCCGGCGGTGGAGGGGGTGGAGGCGGCTCCACGGTGTCACTGCAATGGGCGGCGCCCAGGCTCGCCAGCAGCAATCCCAACAGCGTCCACGTCCGGCGAGGGGAGGCACTTCGTGTTTGAGCAATCATGGGAGGTCTTTCGAGGCAGCGCGGTCCGGGGCTAGAGCCGGATCCGGACGATGTTGACGGAGGAAGGGCCCCTGACGGTCACGTACAGCGACAGGGGCGAGTCCCGCACCACGGGGGGATACGTCGCGTCGGTGGTAGGCACGCCCGGCAGGGCCAGCAGGTCCTTGAGCGTCACGCCGTCCCAGGTCGCCACGCGGGTCTCGGACCCACCATTCGAGCGTGTCAGCTTCTGGGCGAACACCAGGCGCTCCGCCCCCGGCAGGAGGGTGAATAGCTCCATGTTCACCGCCCCCAACGCATCCACCTGCCGGTACCCCGCGGGGCTGCGCCAGGAGAGCGTGTCCGTGGACTTGCCTCGCGACAGCGACACGGACTGCGTCAGGTCCTCGCTGATGGCGATGTCCGGCAAGCCCAGACCATCGGACACCGTGGTCGTGAGGTGTCGCGCCGTGGCATCGTAGTAGGCGTACTGGTACTCGCACCCACTCCAGGTGCTGCACCGGCTGGGGCCGGAACACCTCAAAAGGTCCGTGCGGCCCTGCCCATACCAGCAGCTGGAATACAGGTCGCTGAGGCTCCGGCACGCCGTCGCATCACAGGTGACGACGTTGCGTTTCGTCGGGAAGGCGGGCGGCGGGGGCGGGGGCTCCTGGAGGTTGAGGACAACGGTCGTCGCGTCGGTCATCAGCGCGGAGAGGACCGTCCAGTCCTTGCGCGCCGTCTCCTCGGCCCAGGAGCGCTCCCACTGGAGGGTGCGCGTGGCGGTGTCGAACACCTGGAGGTGCCCTGCCCTGTCGAACACGCTGTAGTGGGAGCCTTCCCCCAGGAGCAAGGACGGCCCCGCCGTGGTCCCCAGGGGCGACACCGCGCCGGACGGCACGTCGATGAGCCAGGCCTGCGTCGCGTCCGAGGCGAGCACGGTCGTCCCGCCCGCCTGGAGCAACAAGGTGTCACCGGGAACCTGGAGCAGCGTCCGGAGGCGACAGGCCTTCGCGGTGCAGGTGGCCGCGTCCATCACGCGCAGCGACGTCGTCCCCGCGTCGGACTCCGTGAAGGCCGCATAGGACAGCGAGCGATCATGGACGGCGTCGGTACCGGCCCGCGTGCTGAACGCAATGCCGGCCTTGGATCCGGGACGCCATAGCCACAGCGTCCGGCGCTGCTCTCCGTTCCGCGGGCCCCAGAGCAGCACCGAGTCGCCGTCCTCGGCGAGGAAGACGCCCTCCGCCGGGTCGGAGACCCGCGTGTCCCCGCCCTTGGGCAGCGACTTCGCGTACGTGCCGGAGCCGTCATCGGCCGTGAACACCAGGAAGCGCTGCCGCGGGTCCACCCCCAGCAGCCGCCCTCCTTCATGCAGCACCTCGAGCGTCTGAAAGACGTCCTCCTCCTTCGTCCCGCAGGAGGCCATTCCCAACGCCAGACACAACACCACCCCGGCACTCGCACGGTTCATCATTTCCCTCGGAGTCCGACGCGAACGACGGCCGGGGTGGAGCTGCCATTCGCGTTCGCGGTGTCGACGTCCAGGTAGAGCGCGGGCGGGTGGTCCCGCATGAGGCTCCTGGGTCCGGGCGCTCCGTCCAGCGAGCCCACGTCGACGCGCTTGAACCGGTCCCACGTCCACAGGTGGTTCTCGACGGTCCCGTCCTCCTGCCGCGCCGGCTGGTGGAACAGCACCCGCCCCCGGTCCGGCAGGAACAGGATGGGCGCGGTCGGAGCGGGAGCCTCCAGGTCCAGTCGCCAGAGCAGCCCCTCGTGCTTCCATTCGAGCCAGGGGAGCTGTCCGTCGCCGCCCCGGATGCGCACCACGTCGGCCCGGCCCTCGCTGTAGAAGGGGCCCAGGACGGTGCCGCGCTCCTTCGTCTCGTAGAGCAGCTTCCCGTCGCCATCCAGGACCTTGTCCCCAGGCAGGTCGCACCGGATCTCGATGCACAGGTTCGGGCTGCAACCCACCGCGGGCCGGCCCGCGAGTTCGAAGGGAGAGCACCGGTAGCGGGAGACGAGCCTTCCACAGCCCTGGTCCCCGCACAGATCCAGGAAGCCGTCCGCGGGCACTCCGGCGGGCGCTCCATCCAGCACCCCCGAGGCCACCACGAAGACCCGCTCCTCGTCGAACATGAAGGAGCGGGTCACCTTCCAGTCCTGGTAGCCGCGGTGCGGATAGGCCTGGTCCCACACCTGTGCGCCGGTGGCGAGGTCGAACAGCCGAACGCGCGCCTCCTCCACCCAGCCATAGCGGTTCCCCGAGGGCGACAGGAACGAAGGCCCCGGCAGTTCGCCCAGGTCCGTCACCGCGCCCGAGGACGCTTCGATGATCCAGCGATGGTTCCCATCCATCAGGGACAACAGCGGGCCCGCGCGCTCGAGCACCGGCGTGCCGCCCTGGACCTGGAGGAGCGTCTGGAGCACGCAGTCTCCGGGAGTGCAGGACGCCGTCCTCGCCACGCGGACGGAGGTGGTTCCCACGCCGTCCCGCTCCAGGAAGGCCACGTAGCTCTGCGCCGCGTCGTGGAGCACCTCGCCCCGCGCCTGCTGGCTCAGCACGGCGGCCTCCGGCATCCCGGACCGCCAGAGCCAGACCGTCCGCTCGCCGTTCCCCCAGGCACTCCACAGCACCGCGGTCTGGCCGTCGGCCGTGAGGTCCGCGCCGTCCGCCATGCCCGCGATGCGCACGGGCTCTCCGGAGGGAAGCGCCTGTGCGAACGTGCCATCCGCGCGAACGGACAGCAGGACGTGCTTCCCTTCATCCACCTGGAGCAGGCGGAAGCCGCGGGCCACGGTCCGGAAGGAACCCTCTCCGTCCCCGTCACCACCGCAATAGGCGGTGCTCATGCTCGCCAGCAGCAATCCCAGCAGGCGCGGCGCGACACGTCTCAAATGAGCAGTCATTGAAGGGCTTTCGAAGCGACGCGGTTCGTGGCTAGAGGCTGATCCGGACGATGTCGACGGAGGAGCGGTCCGCCGACTCGAGGGTCGAGTACAGCGCGGTGGGCTCGGCACGCGCATGGATGCCTTGAACAGGAGCCCCCGGCAGCGGCAGCAGGTCCGTCAGGGACACGCCATCCCAGGCCGCCAGGCGGGTTTCACGCACCTCATCCGAACGCGTCAGCGTCTGGGCGAACACCAGGCGCTCCGCTCCCGGCAGGAAGGTGATGAAGCGCATGTCCACCACCCCCGGCGCATCCAGGGTGCGGAGCCCGGCGGGCCCGTCCCAGGTCAACGTGCCAGCCTGATCCAGCGACACGTGCTGCGACAGGTCCTCGCTGAAGGCGGGTTGCGGCCTGTTGGCACCCCGGGTCGTCGTGTTCGAGAGCAACCGCATCGAGGCATCGAAGTAGAGGAACTGGTCCTCGCATCCATACGGACCGCACCGCAGGGTGAGGCTGCAGCTCACCAGGTCCGTGCGGCCCAACCCCCACCAACATCCGCCCTGCCCGCCCGCGATGACCCGGCACGACGACGCATCACAGGCAAGGGTCGCGCGCACCAGCGGAATGCGGTTGGGCGGTGGCGGCTCATAGGCGTTGATGACCACGACCTTCGCATCGGTCATCAGCACGGATTCGACCTTCCAGCCCTCGCGGGACACGTCCTGTGCCCAGGAGCGCTCCCACTGGAGGGTGCGCGTGGCGGTGTCGAACACCTGGAGGTGCCCCGCCCCATCGAACAGGCTGTAGCGGGTGCCATCCGAGGAGAGCGTGGACGGCCCGGCCACCGTCCCCAGGGGCACCACCGCGCCAGACGGCACGTCGATGAGCCAGGCCTGCGTCGCGTCCGTCGCGAGCACGCTCGTCCCTCCCCCCTGGAGCAACAGGGTGCTTCCGGGCACCTGGAGCAGCGTCCGCGAGGGGCAGTCCTTCGCGGTGCAGGTGGCCGCGTCCATCACGCGCAGTGACGTCGTCCCGGCCTCGGCGTCCGCTTCGGTGAAGGCCACATACGACAGCGAGCGGTCATGGACGATGTCGCCCTGGGAGCGCGTGGTGAAGGGAATGCCGGCGAAGGGCCCGGGCCGCCAGAGCCACGCCGTCCGCGTCCGTGCCTCGCTCGGCGCGCTCCAGAGCAGCACCGAGCCGCCGTCCTGCGCGAGGACGGCCGTTTCCGCCGGGTCGCAGATGCGCAGGTCCCCGCCTTCGGGGAGCACCTGCGCGTACGTGCCAGAGGCGGTCTGGGGATTGAAGAGCAGGAAGCGCTGTTGCGCGTCCACGCCCATGAGCCAGGCGCCCTTGTGCAGCACGTCGAGCCTCGGCAGGACCTCCTCCCCCGGCCCCGGCTCCTTCGTTCCGCAGGAGGCCATCCCCAACCCCAGGCACAGCAGCACCACGGCCCGTGCGAGCCTTTCACTCCGACTGTCTTTCATCTGGACGCCCCCTCAAGCGGAAGGAGTGCCGCCGGCCCGACACCCGGGGCAATGCCTATCACGTCCGCGAGAGACCGCGCAGGGCCCCAAGACGATATTCTCCACGTGAGCTGTGTTATCCTGGAAAGGCTTTACAAACCCGAAGCACCTTGGCTATCGCGGCCGTCGTAGTGCCGCGCGTACTGCTGCCGGAGTACGAACTTCTGCGCCTTGCCCGTGGTCGTCTGCGGCATGGCTGGGAGCAGGACGATGGCCTTGGGCACCTCGAACCCGCCCAGGTGCTGTCGGCAATGGGCGGTGATCTCCGCCTCCGTCGCGGAGGTGCCGGGCTTGAGCACGACAAAGCCCGTCACCGCCTCCGTCCAGCGCGAGTGCGGCAGCCCCACCACCGCGACCTGGAGCACGGCGGGGTGGCGCAGGAGGACCTCCTCGACCTTGATGGACGGGACGTTCTCTCCGCCCGTCTTGATCATGTCCTTCTTGCGGTCCACGAAGAGCAGCTGGCCGTCCGCGTCGAACATGCCCAGGTCGCCGGTGTGGTGCCAGCCGAAGGCCCGCGCCCTCTCCGTCGCCTCCGGGTCCTTATAGTAGCCGAGCATCACGTTCGGCCCGCGATGGACGATCTCCCCCACCTCGCCGCGCCCCAACAGCCGGCCGTCGTCGTCCATGACGGCCGTCTCGTTCGTCACGACGGAGTCGCCCCAGTACGAACCGAAGCGCTTCAACTGCTGCTCCGGCTTGAACATGGTCGTCGCCGGGTACATCTCCGTCTGCCCGGACGCGAGCGCGAAGCCTCCCGGGCAGAAATGCTCGATGAGCTCCACGAGCAGCGTGCGCGCCATGGGCGCCATCACGTAGAGGCACATGCGCAGGCTGGACAGCTTCGTCGCCGGCCGCGCCGGGTGCGCCAGCATCGCGCCGTACATCACCGGCAGGCCCAGCAGGAACGTGATGCCGCGCCGCTCGATGGTCGCGAGCATCGCGGCCGGGTCGAAGGCACGCCGCACGACGATGGTCGCCCCGGCCAGCAGGAACGTCATCAGGATGGCGTGCTGCGCGCAGTGGAACATCGGGAGCACGCAGATGGTGGAGTCGCCGGGCCGCATCTCCAGCTCGAAGAGGTTTCCGCTCAGCGCCGCGTGCACCGACGCGTGCGAGTGCATGACGCCCTTCTGCTGACCGGTGGTGCCGCTGGTGTACATGATCTGCGCGAGCTGGCTGCTCTCGAGGTCCACCTCCGGCAGGGTGCCGGGCTGCCCCTTCAGGGTGTCCAGGAACACGGCCGCGTCCCCGTCCGGTGAAGCCTGTCCCTCCGGCACGCAGACGATGATGCGGGTGCCCAGCGCGTCGATCATCGCCCGCAGCCCGGGCTTCGCCAGGAACTCCGCGTCGATGACGACGTGCGAGGCCTCGGCGTGCTCGAGGATGTACCGGACGGCCTCCACGGAGAGGCCCGTGTTGATGGGCACCCAGACGAGCCCCGCCTTGTAGATGCCCACGAAGGCGGTGACCATCTGCGCCGAGTTGCCGCAGAACATCGCGATGCGCGCGCCCCGGGGCAGGCCCTGCGCGAGCAGGTGGTGCGCGAACGCGTTCGAGCGCCGGTCGAGCTCCGCATAGGAGAGCTCGAGGTCCCCGTCGACGAGGGCCGTCCGCTCCGGCCAGCGCAACGCCGACCGGTGGACGATGTCTCCCAGCGAGACTCGGCTGATACGCGGGAACTGCGTTTCCTGGGTCGCGGACATCGTGCGCTCTCTTTCGTCTACTTGGGTGCGGCCCACGCCGGGGGACGTCTCTCCAGGAAGGCGAGCATGCCCTCCTGGGCCTCTTCGGACGCGAACAGCCGGCCGGAGAGCGCGACCATGTCCGCGCCCCCCGCGTCCAGGCGCGCGCGCAGCCCGGCGGCCACCAGTTGCTTCGTCTCGCGCAGGCCCTGCGGCGACGACACCCGGAAGGTCTCCAGGATCTGCTCGACGGCGCCGTCCAGTGACGCGTCCGGCACCGCGGACGTGACGAGCCCGATGCGCGCGGCCTCGGTGGCGTCGAAGGCCTCACCGGTGAGGAAGTAGCGGCTCGCCGCCCGGCTGGTCAGGTGCGGCAGCGTGGTGAGGGAGATGACCGCGGGCGTGACGCCAATGCGCGCCTCCGTGAAGGCGAACTTCACGGACTCCGCGACGACGGCCACGTCACACGCGCCCACGATGCCGATGCCTCCGGCCCTCACCTGCCCCGCGACCTTCGCGACGACGGGCTGCGGCAGCGTCACGAGGGTGCGCAACACGTCGAGCAGCACGGCCGGTGCCTTCGCGGCGCCTCCGTCCGCCATCTCCGAGAGGTCCGCCCCGGCGCAGAACGCGGGCCCGGTGGCCGCGAGCACCACCGCCCGCACGGCAGGGTCGGCCCCCACGGCGTGCAGCCGCTCCAGCAGCTGCGTGACGAGCGCCCGCGACAGCGCGTTGCGGTTGCGGGGCGAGTCGAGCGTGAGGGTCGCGACGCCGCGAGACACCTCGTAACGGACGAGCGTTGCTTCACTCATGCTGCCTCCTTCGCTTCAGGGGAGACGACCGCGACGACGTGCCGTGCCGGCACCTGCGCCCCGACCGTGACGTTCACCGCCGTGACGACACCATCCGTGGGCGCGATGAGGGACGACTCCATCTTCATCGCTTCGAGCACCACCAGCACGTCGCCCCGCTTCACGGCCGCGCCGACCTGGGTGCTCACCCGGATGATGCGGCCGTCCATGGGCGCGCGCAGGCGGCCGTCGCTGGCCTTCTCGCGCTCGGAAGGCAGCCGGAAGGAGACGTCGCGCAGGCCGCGGGTGATGCCGTCCAGCGAGCACCACAACATGCTCCCCGCGCGGCGGTAGCGGACCGCGCGCCGCCGCCCCGCCGCCTCGACCTCCACGCGCTCGGCCCCCAGGCCGCGCAGGGAGAGCGAGACCGACGTGTCCCCGATGCGGACGTCGTACGCCTCCGGTGCAACGGGACGGACCGACGCGCGGAACTCCGAGGTCCCGTCATGCAGGACGACCGGCACCGGGAGGGCATAGGAGCTGCTCCAGCCCGTCAACGTCGTGTCGAACCCGCCCTTCCTGGCCAGCGCCACCGCGTCGTCGTGGAAGAGCACGGCGGCCAGGATGGCCTGGTCCTCCGCGGAGGCCCGCCCCAGCGCCTGCAGCGTCTCCGGCGGCGTGTGCGCGCCGACGAAGCCCGTGTCGTAGCGGCCGGAGCGGAACGCCTCGTGCCCGAGCACATGCTGGATGAAGGTGCTGTTCGTCGTGATACCGAACACCGTCAGCTCGCGCAGCGCCGCGGCCAGCCGCCCGCGCGCCATCTCGCGGTCCGGTCCGTGCGCGATGAGCTTGGCCTGCATGGAGTCGTAGAACGGCGTGATGTCCTGCCCCTCACGCACGCCGTGGTCCACGCGGATGCCCTCGCCTTCCGGCGGCACCCACGCGAGCAGCCGTCCCGTCCGCGGGAGGAAGCCCCGGGCCGGATCCTCCGCGCACAGGCGCGCCTCGATGGCGTGCCCCCGGAAGGTGACCTCCGCCTGCTTCAGCGGGAGCGGCTCGCCGTCGGCGACGCGCAGCTGCCACTCGACCAGGTCCAGGCCGGTGATGAGCTCCGTCACCGGGTGCTCGACCTGGAGGCGCGTGTTCATCTCCATGAAGAAGAAGTCGCCATTCGGCGCCAGGAGGAACTCGATGGTGCCCGCGCCGCGATACCCGATGGCGCGGATGGCCTGCACCGCCACGGCCCCCATGCGCTCGCGCAGCTCGGGCGTGACGGCCGGGGACGGGCTCTCTTCAATCACCTTCTGGTGCCGCCGCTGGACGGAGCAGTCGCGCTCGCCCAGGTGCACCGCGCCCCCGTGCTCGTCCGCGAAGACCTGCACCTCCACGTGGCGCGCGCCTTCGATGGCGCGCTCCAGGATGAGCTCGCCGCTGCCAAACGCGTTCGTCGCCTCCGAGCGCGCGGAGCGGATGGCGTCGAGCAGCGCGCCAGGGTCACGGACCAGGCGCATGCCGCGTCCACCGCCGCCCGCCGCCGCCTTCACCATGAGGGGGAACCCGATGCGCTGGCCCTCGCGGACCAGGGCCTCGTCCTCCAGCGACTCGCCGGGACGGGCGGCTTCATAGCCGGGGATGCACGGCACGTCGGCGGCCTGCATGCGCAGCTTCGCCTGCCGCTTGTTCCCCATCAGCTCGATGGCTTCCGCCGGCGGTCCTACGAACACGAAGCCGGCCTCCGCGCACGCGCGCGCGAAGTCCTCGTTCTCGGAGAGGAAGCCGTAGCCGGGATGGATGGCGTCCGCGCCGGAGGCCTTCGCCGCGGCGAGGACCCGCTCGATGGAGAGATAGGACTCCCGCGCGGGCGCGGGCCCCAGGTGCATCGCCTCGTCGGCGAGCCGCACGTGGGGGGCCTCCCGGTCCGCGTCGGAGAAGACGGCGACCGTGCGCAGGCCGAGCCGGCGGCACGTCCGCAGCACGCGCACGGCGATCTCACCCCGGTTCGCCACCAGCACCTTGTGGATGCGTTTCATGATTCCCCTCGCTACAGCCGGGCGACGCCGAAGGAGTTGGGCGCCAGCGTGCGGCGCGAAGCCTCGTCACACGTGGCCAGGATGAACCCGAGAACGCGCCGCGTGTCCCGGGGGTCGATGACGCCGTCGTCGAACAGCCGCGCGCTGCAATGAAAGGCGTCCGACTCCTGGTCGAACTGCTCGATGAGCGGCTTCGCCATCCCGTCCAGGAACTCCTGGTCGGGCGGCAGCCCCGCGCGCCGGGCCTTCTCCGTGGCGACGATGGTCAGCACCTTCGCCGCCTGCTCGCCGCCCATCACCGCGGTGCGCGCGTTGGGCCAGGCGAAGATGAAGCGCGGGTGGAACGCACGGCCGCACATGCCGTAGTTGCCCGCGCCGAAGGCACCGCCCAGGAGGAGGGTCATCTGCGGCACGGTCGCGTTGGCCACGGCCTGAAGCATCTTCGCGCCGTGCTTCACGATGCCGCCCTGCTCCGACTGGGTGCCCACCATGTAGCCGGTGGTGTTCTGCAGGTAGACGATGGGCGTCCGCGCCTGGCAGCAGAGCTGGATGAACTGCCCCGCCTTCGTCGCGCCCTTCGCCGTGATGGGCCCGTTGTTGCCGATGATGCCCACCGCCCGGCCCTCGATGCGCGCCCAGCCGCAGACGGTGAGCGCGTCGTACTCGTCCTTGAACGGCGAGAAGTCCGAGCCATCCACCAGCCGGGCAATCACCTCGCGGCAGTCGTAGGGCTTGCGGTGGTCGATGGGCACGACGCCGCACAGCTCCTCCACCGCGTAGCGCGGCGGCTCGAAGCCGGGGCGCGCGGGCCGAGGCAGCGCGTCGTTCCACCCGAGCGAGGCGACGATCTCCCGCGCGATGCGGATGCCGTCGGCGTCGTCCTCGGCGAGGTGGTCCGAGGTGCCGGCCACGGTGGTGTGCATCTCCGCGCCGCCCAGGTCTTCATCCGTGGCGACCTCGCCCGTGGCCGCGAGCAGCAGCGGCGGGCCCGCGAGGAACACCTTCGCCTTGCCGCGCACCATCACGACGTGGTCGGACAGGCCCGGGATGTACGCGCCGCCCGCCGTGCTCGAGCCGTGGACGACGGTGACCTGGGGGATGCCCGCCGCGGACAGCTTCGCCTGGTTGTAGAAGGTCTCTCCGCCCGGGATGAAGATCTCCTGCTGGTAGAGCAGGTTCGCGCCGCCGCTCTCCACGAGCGACACGACGGGCAGCCGGTTCTCCAGGGCAATCTCCTGCGCGCGCAGGGCCTTCTGGACGCCCCACGGCGTCGCGGTGCCGCCCTTCACGGCGGAGTTGCTGACGAACACCAGACAGCGCACCCCGGACACGAAGCCGATGCCGATGAGCGTATTGCCACCGGCCAGCGAGCCGTCGCTGTCGTCGTGGTGCTTGTAGCCGCAGAGCGTGGAGAGCTCCAGGAAGGGCGAGCCCCGGTCGAGCAGCAGCGCCAGGCGCTCACGCGGCAGGAGCTGTCCACGCTGCTTGAACTTCTCGCGGGCCAGCAGCTCGGTGTCGCGCGACTTCTGCTCGATGGCGCGCAGCTCCGCGACGCGGGCGAGCATCTCCTTGCGCTGCGTGGTGAAGGCGGCGGAGGTGGGTTCGACTTGGGAGATGAGCGCGGGCACGTCACTTCTCCTTCGGGCCGTCGAGGATGGCGGGGCCCTTGGCCAGGTGGAACCCTTCGTACGGCTTCGAGTTCGAGTGCTCCGACAGCGGGAACGCCTTCGTGTTGCAGGACGCCGCTCCGTCGATGCGGATGACCTCGCCGCTGATGAACGCCGCCACGTCGGAGAGCAGGAAGACGATGGCGCCGCTGACCTCCGCCTCCGTGGCCAGCCGGTGCAGCGGCACCTGCTTGCGCAGCATGGGGATCATCTCGCGGACGAAGGGGTCCTCGTAGGTGTCCAGGCCGCTGGAGGCGACCCAGCCCGGCGCGACGGCGTTCACGCGGACCCCGGCGAAGGCCCATTCGACGGCGGCCGTCTGCGTCAGGTTGAACATGCCGGCGCGGGCCGCGCCCGAGTGCCCCATGCCCGGCATGCCGTTCCAGGCATCCGCGAGCATGTTCACGATGGCGCCGCCGTGGTCGGTCATGGACTGGTTGAACACCTCGCGCGCGACCAGGAAGCCGCCGGTGAGGTTCGTCGCGACGACCGCCTCGAAGCCCTTCTTGGAGATGGCCGACAGCGGCGACGGGAACTGCCCGCCCGCGTTGTTCACGAGCCCGTGGATGCGGCCGCGCTCCTGGACGACGGCGGCGACCATGGCGGTCACCGCCGCCTCGTCGCGGATGTCCACGGCGTGCTGCGTGGACGCATGGCCCTCCGCGGCCAGCTCCGCGGCGACCTTCGCGAGCTTCTCCTGCTTGCGGCCCACGAGGACGACGTGCGCGCCGAGCGACGCGAGCTCATGCGCGGTGCACCGGCCGATGCCGCTGCCAGCGCCGGTGACGATGATGGTACGGCCCGCGAACGCATCCGGAGCGAAGACTGAACGGTATCCCATCGTGTTCTCCTAGCGGGCCTTGCGGGGCAGCGTGCCCATGGCCTTGCTGATGATTCCGAGCATCACCTCGTCGGCGCCGCCACCGATGGAGCCCAGGCGCAGGTCGCGGTAGGCGCGGGCGACGGGGTTGTCCCAGGTGAAGCCCATGCCGCCCCAGTACTGGAGGCAGCCGTCGACGAGCTCGCGGGCCAGCCGGCCCGACTTGAGCTTGCACATCGAGGCCAGCTTCACGACCTCCGGGTCGTCCTTGTTCTCGATGTACATGCCGACGGTCCGGTAGATGAGCGCCCGGAGCGCCTCGACCTCCGTCTGCAGTTCCGCGAGCCGGAAGTGCACGCTCTGGTTGTCGAGGATGGACTGGCCGAAGGCCTTGCGCTGCCGCGTGTACTCGGCCGTCTGCGCGATGAGCCGGTCGAAGGTGACGAGCGTGCTCGCCGACACGAACAGCCGCTCCTCCTGGAACTGCTGCATCTGCATGGCGAAGCCGCGCCCCTCGTCTCCGATGCGGAAGCGCGCGGGGACGCGCACGCCGTCGAAGAAGAGCTGCGCCGTGTCCGACGCCCACATGCCGAGCTTGCGGATCTTCGACCGCGTGATGCCGGGACGGTCCATGGGCACGATGATGAGCGACTTGTTCGCGTGCGCCGGCCCCTCACCCGTGTTGGCGAGCAGGCAGATCCAGTCCGCCTGCATGCCGTTGGTGATCCACATCTTGCTGCCGTCGATGACGTAGTCGTCGCCGTCGCGGCGCGCCGTGGTCGTCACGCTCGCCACGTCGGAGCCGGCGCCCGGCTCGCTCACCGCGATGGAGCAGACGCGCTCGCCGGTGAGCGTGGGCGCCAGGAACTCACGCCGGAGTTCATCACCGCCGAAGCGGGCGAGCGCCGGCGTCGCCATGTCCGTCACGACGCCAATGGCCATGGGCAGCGCGCCGCAGGTGCAGTGGCCCAGCTCCTCCGCGAAGGCGACGGAGAACGAAGCATCCAGTCCCAGTCCGCCGAACTCCGTGGGCTTGGTGATGCCGAGCAGCCCGAGCTCGCCCAGCTTCCGGAACACCTCCCGGGCCGGGAAGATCTCCGCGGCCTCCCAGGCGTCGACGTGCGGGTTCAGCTCCTGTTCCACGAACTTGCGGACGGTCTGGCGGATGGCGCGGTGTTCCTGGGTCTGCTGCATGGCTTCCTCGGTGGGCGAAGGCGCTAGAGAAGCGATTCCGGGACGTCGACGTGGCGCGAGCGCAGCCACTCACCCAGCGCCTTGGCCTGCTGGTCGAAGCGGGTGGCGGACGAGACGCCCTCGCCAAGCAGTCCCTCGATGACGAAGTTCAGGGCGCGCAGGTTCGGGAGCACGTGGCGCTGGACCTTCAGCGACTGCGTCTCCGGAAGCAGCGTGCGCAGCTGCTCCTCCGTGAGGGTGTGCACGAGCCAGCGCCAGGCCTCGTCGGTGCGGACCCAGACGCCGATGTTCGCGTCCCCGCCCTTGTCCCCGCTGCGGGCCAGGGCCACCTGACCGAGCGGCAAGCGCCGGGTGGGGCCCGCCGACAGCGGCGCGGGCAGCGACGGCGCGGACACGGCTTCGAGCCCCCGGGTCTCCTCCGGAGGCAGCACGTCGATGCGCCGCCCGTCCGGCAGCACCGCGACGTGCGGCACCTTCCGCGCGTCCACGTAGCCGGCCGTGTAGACCCCGAAGGGCGAAGCGTCACCGGGCATCGCCGGCAGGAAGAAGCCGGGGTAGCTGGACAGCGCGAGCTCCACCACCGCGCCGTTGAAGGAGCGGCCAGCGACCTTCGGGTCGGCGTCCTTCACGGTGACCCGCAGGGTCGCGGACGCCTGCTCCTCGCTCGGAGCGTCGGCATGGTCGGTGCGCGCGAGCGTGTAGAGGACCTCGGCGGGCCGGGGCTTGAGCGTCGCGTTGAGCTGCGTCCGCACCAGCGCGGCCTTCTCCTCGATGTCCAGCCCCACCAGCACGAACTGGGCGTCGTTGCGGAAGCCGCCGAGCCGGTTCAGGCACACCTTCACATCCGGAGGGGGCGGCTCGCCGCGCACGCCCGACAGGCGCACCCGGTCGGTGCCGTCCTCGGCGATCACGATGGTGTCGAAGCGCGCGGTGGCGTCAGGGCCGGCATAGCGCGCCCCGCCGATTTCATAGACGAGCTGGGCCTTCACCGTGTCCACGGTGACCGCGCCCCCGGTGCCCGGATGCTTCGTGATGATGCTCGAGCCGTCGGCGAAGACCTCCGCCAGCGGGAAGCCGGGCCGGCGCACGTCGATTTCACTGAAGCGCGCGAAGTTGCCGCCGGTCGCCTGGGCGCCGCACTCCAGGACGTGGCCCGCGACCATCGCGCCCGCGAGGCGGTCCCAGTCGTCGCGCTTCCAGCCGAAGTGGGAGGCCGCGGGGCCGACGACGAGCGAAGCGTCCGTCACGCGTCCCGTGACGACGATGTCCGCGCCCGCGTCCAGACACGCCGCGATGCCCCAGCCCCCGAGGTACGCGTTCGCCGTGAGGGGCTGCTCGAAGCCAAGCTCGTCCGCGCGTCCAACGAGGTCATCGCCTTCGACGTGCGCGATGTTGACGGTCAACCCCAGCTTCGCGGCGAGCGCGCGCAGGTCGTTCGCGAGCCCCTGCGGGTTGAGGCCACCGGCGTTCGCCACGATGCGGACCTTGCGCTCCACCGCGAGGCCAAGCGTCTCCTCCAGCTGCCGCAGGAACGTCTTCGCGTAGCCGCCATCCGGGTTCTTCAGCCGGTCTCGCCCCAGGATGAGCATGGTCAGCTCCGCCAGGTAGTCGCCGGTGAGGACGTCGAGCGGACCGCCCTCCAGCATCTCCCGGAACGCGGAGAAGCGGTCGCCGTAGAAGCCGGATGCATTGCCGATGCGCAGCGCTCGCCCGTCCATCGCACCTCCTGTGCCAGGGAGCGCCGAGTCTGCACCCCACCCTCCAAAGAAAGCAATCACGATTGCTTTTTTCTTCCCGCCGCAACAGTCTGGACCCATGAGCGGCACGGCGGGCGGAACGACACGGCAGGAGCAGGAGCGCAGCCGGGTGACGCGGCAGAAGCTGATGACGGCCGCCATCGACGTGCTCGTGGAGAAGGGCTGGGCGGGGGCGACGATGGGCGCCATCGCCGAGCGCGCGGGGGTGTCGCGCGGCGCCTGCCAGCACCACTTCCCGACGCGCGCGGCCCTGGTCGCGGCCGCCGTGGAGCACGTCTTCCACCAGCAGGTGGAGGAGCTGGTGCGGCGCGCGAAGGGCCTGTCGGAGAGCCGGCGGCGCGTCGAGCCCCTCTTGAACCTGCTCCACGACGTCTACGCCGGACCGCTCTTCACGGCCGCGACGCACCTGTGGGTGGCGGCCGGGGCCGATGAGGAGCTGAAGGCCCTCCTGCTGCCGCTCGAAACGCACGTGGGCCGCGAGGTGCACCGGCTCACCGTCGAGCTGCTCGGACTCGATGAGCGCGACCGCGACGTGCGCGACGCCGTGCGCGCGACGCTGGGCCTCCTCCGGGGCCTGGCGCTCGCGAACCTGCTCCACGACGACACCGCCCGGCGCCGCAAGGTGCTCGCGCACTGGGCACGGACGCTCGAAGCCCAGCTCACACCGAAGCGCGCCGCGCAATCCGACTGATCCGCTTGGGGCTACAAGCTTTTCAAAGCGATTTCCCCTGAACCCGCGAAAGGCATTCTTGATATGACTTTCACCACGGGTACCCCACCCCCACGCGGGTGCCCGCCGGAGGGGAAATCCAAATGAGAATCGTTTCCAGAGGGACCCGTGGTCTCGTCGCCGCGCTCGTTGGCGCGGGCACGCTGGCTGTCGTTGGCTGTGGTGAGGTCGCGAGCACCCAGGACGCCACCGTGGCCCAGGCCCGGCAGGAAGACGCGTCTGCCTTCAGCCAGCAGGTGGCGCGGCTGAGCGGTGCCGAGGCTCCCGAGGACTTCGTGCGGAGCTGGCTCGCGAAGGAGTCCGGCCCCGAGTCGAGCCTCCAGAGCGCCGCCTCGCGGGAGCGCGTGGCCCAGTTGCTCCGCGACTGGCCGGTGCGCGCCGACGGGAAGCTGGACCTGACGCGCGCGCCCCTGCGCCTGCGCGAGCTGGCCCGGGGCAACGCGGTTGAAGGCTCCTCCGCCTTCAACGCGCTCGACGCGAAGGGCCGGCCGTTGAACCTCATCGTCACGGCGCAGGCGGACCGGCTCCTCCTGGAGGAGGATCCCGACACCCAGGCGCCCACCGTGGAGCTCACCGCGCCGGCCACGGGTAGCTACGTGCGCGCCACCGTCGCCATCACCGCGAACGCCACCGACGACGTGGGCGTCGCCCGCGTGGACTTCTTCGACGGCACCACGCTGCTCGGGTCGTCCACCGTGGCGCCCTTCACCTTCTCCTGGAACACGGTGTCCCAGGGAGGACCGCACTCGCTGACGGCGCAGGCGTTCGATGCCGCCGGCAACAGCGGCACCTCCAGCGTGGTCAACGTCGAGGTGGACAACAATCCCCCGCTGATCCTCGCGGGCAACCCCCGGCTCCCCCAGATCAACCAGAACTACGTGCGCGGCATCGTCGGCGCGTCGTGGTCGGTGGCCCTGCAGGGTGGCGCGCCCGTGGCCCTGGCGCAGGTCTTCCAGAACGGGACCGTGCTGACGTCGAACCCCACCGTCTCCGGCACCACCTACTCCTACTCGTGGGACACGCGGGTGCTGGGCAACCGCTCGTACACGCTGGGCTTCCAGGCGACCGACGCCGCGGGCAACCCGTCCGGGATCTACAACCGGACGTTCATCGTGGACAACACGAAGCCGTCCGTCTCCACCATCACCTCGCCGGTCAACGGCGCGGTGGTCAGCGGCGTCGTCACGCTGGCGGCCACCGCGGGCGACAGCCAGGCCATGGCCTACGTCGTCTTCGAGGTGGACGGCGTGTGGCTCACGCCCTTCGCGACCAGCTACCCGTACACGAAGACGTGGGACACCACGGGCCTGTCCGGCACGCACACCATCGTCGCCATCGCCTATGACCGCGCGGGCAACGACCGGCGCAGCACCCCCATCACCGTCACCGTGCCGTGAGCTGAATCAGCAGCGGTAGAGGTACGTCAGCGCGGTGATGTCCGTGCTGGTGAACTCGCCGGTCGGGTTCGGCGGAAGGCAGGCGTTGAAGATGGACCCGTTCACGTAGGACGTGGCGGGCGTGCCGGGGATGAGGATGGCCCCCACGCCCGCCGTGCCCTCGTTGACGCCCGTGCCACAGCTGATGACCTGGGAGTAGTAGTCCGAGTGGCGCATGCCCAGCGCGTGTCCCAGCTCGTGCGTGACGATGTGCTCGACCGTGTCGAGCGGCGCGGTGTTCCACCCCGTGCCGATGGTGATGGTCCCGTAGGGCTTGCCACCCGAGGGGAAGCCCGAGTTGTAGACGGTGCCCGCCGCGGTCGTCGCGACGATGGTCGCGCCGCAGCCGGTGGCCGGGCCGCGCACCATGGTGAAGCACAGCCCCAGCGCGTTGTAGTTCTGGATGGCCAGGTCCAGGCCCTGGCTCAGGCGGCTGAGGCTGGCGAACGTGGACGTGGGGTTGATGCAGATCTTCCGCACGAGGGACGTGCTGACCAGGTTGGTCGTCCGGTACTGCTCCGCGCTGCCCTCACCGGGCTGGAGCATCTCGCGGGAGGACTCCAGGCTCACCCGGGCGTCGCCGCCCACGGAGACGGTCTCGCCGGAGACCTGGATGTCGCCCGCCTGGAACCCCGCCTCCATCAGGTTGGAGACGATCTCCTGCTGCTCCTGCTCCAGGTCGGTGCCGCAGCCGGACAGCAACGCACCACAGCCCACCACGAGCACCACCGCGCGCTTGAACATGGTCGTCTCCCCTCGAGTTGTGTCGAGCGGAGCCGGGCCTCAGCGCTCGACGATGTCGGCGTCCACCAGGTACGGCGACGCCGCGACAATCGACTCCATCGTCCACCCCTGGTTGGCGCCGCGACCGGTCTCGTCGCAGTTGCCGTCGGTGTGGATGCCCAGCAGGTGGCCCTGACGGTTGAGCACGCCCGCGCCGGAGCTTCCGACCAGGGTGTCCAGGTCCACGTAGTAGACCAGCGAGTTGCACGCATCCAGGTACTCGCCCTCGGCGATGGACTTGGGCTTGCCGCGGGGGTGCTGGATGATGGCCAGGCGCTCACTGGGCACGGCCGACAGCAGCACCGGCGTCACCCGTGGAAGGACATCCAGCTGGATGAGCGCGTAATCGGGTTCGAGCGACTGCTCGATGACGGTGCCCTCGGTGATGAGCGGGTCGCCGTCGGACTGCTCCTCGAAGTTGAAGACAATCAGTGGCCGGTCGCCGAGCGCGACACAGTGTCCCGCCGTCACCACCACGGGGCCCGCGCTCGCTTCAATCAGCGTTCCGGTGCAGCTTCCAGCAACGATGACGACCGCGTCCTCGACCGCCTGCGCGACGTCCGCGAACTCGCCCTGGTAGCTGTTGATGGGGGTGAAGTCGGCGGTCGGGCCACACTGCGTCAGGCCACGCACCTCCGACGGCTGGCGCACCCGCGACGCCGTGGGACTCTCACAGACTGCCGGATGGGAAATCACGGGCACCTTCTCCTTTCCACAGGCCGCGAGGCCGAGGATGAGGAAGGTGCCCGTGAGGATGCGACCCCACGGACTCATGAAGGACTCAAGGGGTCGCAACGCCATTCCTTGATGCTAGTACAGGGCGTTCAGCGCCGTGATGTCGGAGCTGGTGAACTCGCCACTCTCCGTGGAGCGGAAGCAGGAGTTCATGATGGAGCCGCCCACCGTCGCGGTGCTCGGCGTGCCGCTGATGAGGATGGCGCCCACGCCCGCCGTGCCCTCGTTGGTGGCGGAGCCGCCGCAGGAGATGGAGCGGTTGTAGTAGTCCGAGTGACGGAAGCCGATGCAGTGGCCCAGCTCGTGCGTGATGACGTGCTCGTTCACGTCCACGCTGTAGCTGTTCAGGCCGGTGCCGATGTTGATGGTGCCGTAGGGGTTGCCGCCCGACGGGAAGCCCGCGGAGCCGCCGGCGCCGGAGGTGACCGTCGCGGTGATGTTCGCGCTGCAACCCGTGGTGGGGCCACGCGCCATCGTGAAGCTCAGACCGCGCTGGTTGTAGTTCTGGATGGCCAGGTCCAGGCCCTGGCTCAGGCGGCTGTAGCTGTTGAACGTGGACGTGGGGTTGATGCAGATCTTCGTCTTGGTGGAGCTGACGAGGTTCGTCGTGCGGTACTGCTCCTGGGTCTCCTTGCCCGTCTGGAGCATCTCGGCCGAGGCCTCCAGGGTGACGTGCGCGTCACGGCCCACGTACACCTGGCCGTCAGCAACCATGATGTCGTCCGCGGGGAAGCCGGCCTCGATCAGGTTCGCGACGATCTGCTGGTTCTCAGCCTCCACGTCGGTACCGCAACCGGACAGCATCGCACCACAGCTCGCCACGAGGACTGCCGCCTTCTTGAACATGAGTCGTTCCTCTGGTTCGGGGGAGAGATCCGCTGCCGCCTGACCTTCCCGTCAGCCGCGGACAGCTTGCCCCGCCATTGAGCAACTGCCGGGCCAGCCGTACGTCAGAGGGAATAACTTGGTTTTGTTGATTTTCATGGTGCGCCGATACTCCAGCTTCCAAGAATCTGGGCGTAAAGCAGCGTGACGATTTGGGTCGCAAGTAGCTGTTGTGACAGCTCTTTTACTTGCGCCCTGGGGGGCCTCCTGTTTTCGGACAGGGGTGTCTTTCAATCAGTCACCTGCCCCAGGGTCGGATTTACCCCGTGAATCCACGGAATCCATGTAGGTCCTGGCAGGCTGGGAGTGAATCCACTCCCGGAGTATTCCGTCCCCATGACCATGCGCCCTTCCCTCCCCATCGCCGCGCTGTTGGGTGCGGCCCTGTCGTTCCTTCCCGGCTGCGAGAGCACGAAGTCGAGCGGCCCTTCCCCTTCCGATACGCGCTCCCAGGACACCGCGTCCGTGCAGGCCTCCGAGGCCTGGGCGCGCGCACGCGTGGGGGATCGGATCACCTACGCCTTCACCGCGACGCAGGGCCCCTCGCCGCGCGGTGGTGGGGGCACCGCGCGCAGCCTTCAAGGGCAGCTGACGCTGGAGGTGGTGGCGGTGCAGCAGCCCTGGGTCTGGGTGCGCGCGGCCTTCAGCGATGAGTCGGGCAAGCCCTTCTCCCAGGCGCGGCTGGCGCAGGACCTGCTCTTCCCGGTGCGCGCGGACACGACGCGTCCGCTCGACGTGCCCCATGGCGGCAAGGCCACCGCCGAGGTCGTCTCCGGCGCGGGCCGCAGCTGGGAGGCGGTCCGCTACGTCAACGATCAGCGCCCCGTGGACGGCCCCCTGCGCACGCGCGTGTACGCCAACACGCCGGGCCCGCTCTACCTCATGCGCGGCCTGGTCGAGGCGGGGACGGAGTCGTCCGGCTTCGGCATGCCGGGCGGCGTCAAGCTGACGCTGCGCGAGGTCCGCGAGGGTTCAGCGGAGGCCAGCGCCCCCGTGCCCGCGCTGGAGCGGCCCCTGGGCCCGGGCGCGTTCTACGAGCGGTTCGTGGACGTGGCGGGGACCCCGCCCGGCACGCAGCGCGTGTGCTTCAGCGCCGAGCGTGGCTACCTGCTGCGCACCGAAGGCCCCGTCGAGGCCAACGCCGCCCCGTGCTCCGACTTCTCCCAGGCCGAGCCGGAGCCGCTGGAGGAGCTGCTGATGGGCCTGCCCTGGGAGGTGCTCTCCGCGGGGGATTGGCCGCCCGCCTCCGCCGCGTCCGCCACCCGAGGCACGTTCAGCGCGGAGGGCCGGAACGTGCCCGCGCTCATCGAGCAGAGCAGCGAGAACGTCGAAGGCACCCAGCGCGTCTTCTCGCAGACCTACGCGGCCGAGCCGTGGGCACCGGGGCTCGCGGGCATGCCCTATGAGGTGCGCTTCCAGCCGCTCGCCAGCAACACCGAGCGCGTGGTGACGGGTGGCAAGAACGAGCCCGAAGGCGGCACGCGCATCGTGCGCTGGGGTTCGTGGCTCGCGGGAGCGAAGTGACGCGAGCGTTGGAGTGACAGGCTTTACGGAGCGGGAGCGCCGCTCCGTGAGCTGTCATTGCCGCGCACCCATTCGACCTGGAGCACCGCGCTGGCCGGGCGGTGCGTCCATTCCTGGAAGGACGCGTGGAACGCCTCCACGGCCGCGAACAGCGGGCTTCGCGGCTGCCAGGCCAAGGCCTCCGCGTCCCGCGCATCGCGCACCTCCAGGCCAATGAGCAGCGGGCCTCCGGCGTGCGCGGGCTGGAACGGGCGCACGGAGAGCCGCCTGTCCCCCTCCAGCCGATACACCAGGGCCGTGACGTGTCCGAGGACCCAACCCGCGACGATCTCCCGGTCGTCCGGGGTGGCGGCCTCGACGGACAGGCGCAGCGTGGCCTGTGGGGACTCATGGGCGTTGAAGGGCGCGAAGAGCGCGGCCCAGGCGGAGGGAGTCCCTGCGGCGCGCGCGTGGGCCACGAGGTCGCGGGCACGGAGCAGTTCCTCCCGGATGACGCGGAACGTGGACCGCGACACGTTGCGCGCGGTGTTTCGCGCGGGGAGCGCGGGGGCGATGACGGGCAGGAGGTCGCGCTTGCCGTCAGGCCGGTACCGCGCCGTTTCGGGCGTGAGCGTCACGGGCTGGGGCCACGGCCACGAGGCGAAGGTGCTGAAGAAGTGCGCGAGCAGCGACGCGTCGGACCGCATCGCGTCCTGGGTCGCGCGGGTGCACGCCCAGGCCGCGAGCAGCGTCCACGACAACCCGCCCAGGTAGCCCAGCGCGTGTGAGTAGATGCCCCGCGCTCGGGCCCACTGCTTGACCGCGCGCAGCAGGGTCTGGAATCGCGCGGTCCGTCCGCCGTCACGGGCAATGGCATCCATCAGGCCCAGCGTGTCCGCCAATCCCAGCACGGCGCGGAGGCCCGCGGGGTCGAGCTGGTCGCCATGCCTCGCGAGCAGCGTCAGCGGATCTTCCGGAGGCACGCCCTCCGGACGGCCTGCATAGGCCAGGTCGAAGCTCACGCCTCCCAGGGACAGCTTCACCAGCGGGATGGCGGCGTCCGCCATGTAGCGCGCCGTGCCGGGTGTCAGTGCCTGGAGGAGCGCTCGCGCGAAGTCCTCGCGAGGCAGGCTCGCGGGGCCAATGGCGACCGCGTCCACGTCACTGCCCGCGCCATCCGTGCCCAGGAGATACGAGCCATAGGGATGCAGCGTGGTGCCGATGCTGTCGCAGTGCTGACGCAGCTGCTCCACGGCCGCGGTCCTGGCGGCGTGCCCGTCCTGCGTCTCGGCACCCAGGGTTTCGCGCAATGCAGCGTCTTCGCTTCGTGCCGGTGCGAGTGGGATGCGCCGGATGATCTCGAAGGGCGTGTCGCCCCGCCTCCGGATGAGACAGAGCTCGCCCACACGGAACTTCAATGGCCGCCAGCTTCGCTGCCACTCGGCGAGGGTATCGGCAGGGTCTTCTGAGAGCGGGAGCTGACCTACGGAGAGGTGGGGCGTAAAGCCACCGTGAGCGGACGTGGCGCATTCGGGCAGTGCCGCCACGAGCCTCGCGTGCAGGGCCGACAGCGCGCTGGCGGGCTGGGCATCGGGACGGAGCCACGCGGTCGCGTTGGCGCGGTGCTCGAAGTGGCCGAACGCGGAGAGCGTCACCTCGAAGGGTTCGGCTCCCTGGAGGGCATCCACGAGGAGGGCCTCCGCCGTCTCGAAGTCCTCTTCCGGGACGAAGGGATACAGCAGCGTGATGTGAGGCATCCACCGCTGGAACTTCGCGTCGTGCTTCTTGCGCAGCGCCTGGATGGGCCCCCAGACCTCTTCCGGAGGGATGAGCACCAGGGCCGTGTGATGCACCAACGCCGTGGAGGCCCGCGGCGCGAGCGTGGCCGCACCCCGGCGCAAGGCGCAGCGCAGGCCGGAGTGATCCGACACGAACAGGGGCTGCCCATTGGGAGCGGGAGGGCCCGCCAGGGGCGCTTCGCCGAAGAGGTCCACGGCCGTGGGAGTGAGCCGGCCCGAAGGCGATGCCACGAACACCCGATCCAACCGCTGCATCCGCCCCGAGACGGTGGTGAGCGCCGCCAGCGTGTTCAGCCGGGGGTTGTACGTCTCCCCTGCTTCCGAAGGCCGTAGCGCGGACCACGCATCCACGAAGCCCGCTCGCGCGAAGGACTCCGCTTCCGGCGCTCCGTCTCCGAAGTTGAAGTCGCCGGCCAGCACCAGATCCGGAGCAGCATCCTTGTCACCGGTGGCACCGAGCGCACGGGCCCATTCGAGCAGGGCCTCGACCTGCACGGCGCGCGCGGAGGCGCCGGATGCATCCCGGTTGCTCGTCAGGTGCGGCGTGGCCACCCACAGTGCGCCACCGTTGAGGCGCAGCTCGGCGGCGATGATGCGCTTGTCCCGGGAGAAGACGCGCTGCCACACGGAAGCGAAGGGCACGCGGGACAGGAGCACCTGGCCATAGCGCTCCACGGTGTGCGCGCCGGGACCATCGGACAGCCAGTAGCGCTCGCGCACCCAGGGTTCCGCGAGCAGGGCCCGGAGGAACGGCGGAGTGACCTCCTGGAGCGCGATGACGTCCGCGTCCGTCTCGCGGAGCAGCGCGAGCGCCGCCGGGGTCCTGCGCTCGGTGGCCAGCAGGTGCGCGTCGTACAGGTCGAAGAGGACGTTGAAGGTGGCGAGCGTGAGCGAAGCCGGATTGGCAGGCGCGTGGCCCACGTCACGCGAGCCCTCCATCCACGAGCCCGAGCGTGCGTCGTACCGCCATGCGGGCAGCGGCGTGAAACCCGGCACCGCGAGGAGCGGAGGTGACGCGGGCTCCTCCTCGGGCCGGGCATTGCTCAGCAGGTCGATGCGTTCCTTGCGGTCCCACACCACCTGGGGTCCGCGCTTGAAGTACCAGACGCGGTGCCAGGGAATCTCGCCATCGGGGACGAAGGCCTCGAAGGGCATCTCCTCCAGCGCGCCACGGTGCGCGTCGTAGCCGACGACGAACTCGCGGGCGTCGAGCCGTGGGTCCCACCGGATCCGGTGATACACCTCGCGGCTGGTCGTGAAGCGTTCCTGAGACATGGCGCGGCTCGTGGCGAAGAGGACGGGAAGGCACGCCAGCACGGGCCGCGCACGCGCCGCCTTTGACGCGATGGATTAGGCCCGCCTGACATGCGCCACCGCAAGGCCAGGCGCCCCTGTTTCGATATACAGCGGCCCATGGGTGAATGGGGACAAGTGACGCTCTTCCGGACGGACGACCTCGACGCGCTGGAACGAGCCATCCGCAATCTCTGCCTGGAGGAAGGGCTCGTCGCCGTGCCCTACGTGCGGCGCAAGCGCGAGACGTGGGACCGGATGCAGTATGGAACCGGCGCGACCTCCGACCGGTGGGCCCTCGCAATCGGAGCCGGGCGCGGAGGATGGTCCGTCGTCAAGACGGCTCCGCTGGAGCTGCTCGCGGAACCTGGCACCACGCGTGAGCACAGGCTGGGGCTCATCGCGCGCGTGCTCGGGTGTGAGGCCCTGCACGTCTCTCTGTATGACGGCACGGCGATGGTGAGTGCGCAGGCCTCGCCGACAGGCGGGGTCGTGTTGTCTGGGTATTCGATGGACGGCACGAGCTTCCATGGCGTCGAGATTGCCGAGGAGCGCTTGATGCCCAGGATTGAAGGCCCGGGCATCCCACCTTCCATCATGGAAGCACTCGAGCACTTCACCTCCGATGGATTCAATGAACTGATCAAGCAACTCGCTGGCGAGCACTGGCTTGATGTCTCACTGAAGCTCATCGAGGGTGACGAAGTCCCGTCAGCACGGGTGCTGTCATTCGCACGCCCTTCGATGGAGACGATGCCTCCGCTCCGGGTGAAGCTCGCGGTGGAGGAGCATCCCCTCGGCACCCGCTACGTGCTGGATGAGGGCATCTGGATCACGGATAGCCGCATCGATGCGGCCTCCTCGGCCCTGGGCGCCGACTTCGTCGCCAAGGTCGCTCGCTGGCTGGAGGTCCCTGTCGCGCTGGAACCCGGCGTGCCGCGCTCCCTCTTCTGCGTCCGTGCGCAGCCTGGCGAGTACACACCTCGCGATGGCTTTGAGACCGAGCTGCTTTCCCTCGGTGACGACGGCGGAAGCGAGCTCCTTCTGCACACCGCGCGGGACCTGGGGATCGCCGAACTCGAAGAACGCAGCCCGCATCAGCGGCGACACCTTGTTGCTCGGCTCACCCACGCCCTCGTGGGTGCGCGTACGAATGGCCCCGCGGTGTATCGAGACTTCGAGCGCGTCTTCGATGAACCGACGACGCATGCCGTGGGGACCTTCGCGGGGGAGCGGCTCGTCACGGCATGGTGGCGGCTGGGACGCTCAGCGGTTGCGATTGAAGGCCGTGAGGTCTTCGAGCTGCCAGGACTCTGCACGGCCATCTCGGCTACGCCGCGACAGGTCACACTTGCGCTCGTCACCCCCAGCCACGTCAACGGACGATCCCAGGGCTACAGACAGGATGATCACACCGTCACGGTCGTCATCGACGTCGACACGGGCTTCACGCAAGCGTCGGCGCAAGGAGCGATGCAGCCGCCCCCTGGCGTTGAAGGCCTCCCCTCCCTCTGTGATGCGGTGGGCCTCGAACCCGTTGCGTACTCCGCGAGCGGTGCACGGTGCCTCGCGCGGACCGACACGCGCAGCTACTTCGTTGGGAAACGCCATGTGGCCCGGGTCTTGCCATGACGTCCTCATGGAGGAAGACACGGAATGGGTATTCGCGCAGGTGTGGTGGGGGCGGGGTTGGTGGTCATGTCTTTGCTGTCGGCCGGTTGCAACGACGGGTCGCCAACAGTCGAGCCAGGTGGGGAAGAGCCTGTCGTTGATCCCACCGACGGAAACGAAGTTCCCACGCTCCCCCCTCCGGGTTCTCTACCGGACTCCGGCACGCTCCCCCCTGACGAAGACGGAGGCACTCCCGACGCGGGCGAAACTCCCGACGCGGGGACGACGCCGGATCCGGATGCCGGCACTGGCGAGACGCCCAACGCGGGCCCGTGGCCCACGGACGCGGTGCTCGACTACACGCGCTCGTATGGCGTCGGCAAACCGCAGAGCGTCGGCGTCGATGAGGGATTGAACCTCTGGTTCCTCGACGGCCGCCGCATCGGCGTGCTTCGCCCGGGCGATACCGCTCCCACGTGGACCACGGGCGTCGGCCAGGCGCGCGAGCCGTTTGGCCCGGAGGCCTTCGCCACCGGCTCCACGGTCATCTGCGGCGGAGCCGCCGGACGCGCCTACGTGGGCTACGCCGCCAACGAGATGAAGCGCGCCGAGGGCATCGAGCAGCGCACGTACATCCCCTGGAAGGGCGAGGCGGGCTACTCGCCCGAGCGCTTCGCCGAGTACATGAAGGGGGACCTCGACGCCGTCCGCGTCCAACCGGACGGAAGCGTCGCGCTCGAGGAGCACCTGTGGCGCACCACCGGCGCGTCGAACAAGGACCGTCAGGCGGGCATCCACAACACCAATGACTTCCACTACGAGGAGGACCGCTCCGTCCTCAACTGCGCTCGCGTGACGCGCGGCCGCGACCGCGGTGACCTCTACATCACCACCAACCACGGCGTGACGCGCATCCAGGGGCTCACCTACAACAGCCACCGCCACCCGGGCTGGTACCTCTACGAGAACGGCTCGGAGTGGGGCTCGCTGCAGTGTCCCTACATGCACGGCCTGGGCATCGCGCCCAACGGTGACGTCCTCGTGGCCAACGAGCAGATGCTCGGCGTGCTCGTGCCCAGCCCGAAGCTGGAGGAGTGGGACCGCGAGTTCACCTGGGAAGGCCCCACGCCCTGGAAGTTCAAGAGCTTCAACGAGCAACTCAACGGGCAGGCCACGGACGACTACTGGCGCGCCTTCGAGCAGGTCTCCTCGGGCCGCTACTACCTGGGCAGCGCGGAGTACGGCGTCTGGGCGCTGACGCCGAAGTCCCGCTCCGCGGGCAACTGGTCGAAGGTCGCGGGCCTGCCCACCAACCGCATCCAGTCGCTCAAGGCGACGGACGACGGCGCGCTCTACATCGGCACCAACGGCGCGGGCCTCTGGCGGCTGGAGGCCGACGGCACCACGCTGGCCCCGGTGAAGGAGGTGTCCGGCCAGCGCGTCCTGCAGATGGTCTACGAGCCCACCGTGAAGCCCAGCATGCTGCTGGTCCTCACCGACCAGGGACTCACGGTCCTCCGGGGGCCGTGAGCCCGGGGGCTCAGGCGAGCTTCGCCAGGGTGGGCAGCACCTGCCCGCTCTGTCCCTGGACGAAGTGGTGGAAGCGCTCCGTGTTCGCGGCGGACTCGTAGTTCACGAGCCACGTGTCCCCGCGCACGGAGCGCACCTCGTCCACCAGTCCCGCCGCCGGCCACACCGCGCCGGACGTCCCCGCGGCCAGGAACACCAGCCGCGTGCCGTCCTGGCGCGTGATGAACTCGCCGATGCGCGCCAGGTCCTTGGGGTCCAGCATCTCCCCGAACCAGACGATGTCCGGCCGCAGCCGGCCGCCGCAGTTGTCGCACTTCGGCACGGTGCCCGACGGGTGCACCGTGGTGTCGGCGAAGGGCTCGCGCGAGCAGTCCGCGCACTTCGTGCGGAAGAGGTTGCCGTGCATGTCCACCACGCGCTGGCTGCCTGCCTTCGTGTGCAGGCCGTCCACGTTCTGGGTGGCCAGCAGGAAGCGGTCGCCCAGGTGCTGCTCCCAGCGCACCAGCGCGTCATGGCCCGGGTTGGGCTTCACGTCCGCGGCCCCAGCGCGGCGCTGCGAGTAGAAGCGCCAGACGAGCGCGGGGTTCGCCTCGAAGCCCTGGGGGGATGCCACGGCCTCCACGGGGTGGTTCTCCCACAGCCCGTTCATGCCCCGGAAGGTGGGCACCCCGCTCTCCGCGGAGACTCCAGCACCGGTGAGCACGAGCAGACGGGTTCGCGAATCCAGGACGAGCGGTTCCACACGACCTCCTTGTGCCAGCGGGCACGAGGGTTGTTAGAAGGGGCGGGACGGACTTCCTGACAGAGGACCCCATCATGGCCGAAGTCACCCTGGATCTGCGCGGTCAGCCCAAGACCGAGGCATACGCGGAGTTGAAGACGCACGCGCTCGCCATCCTCGAAGGCGTGGACGACGACATCTGCGCGATGGCGACGATGAGCTGCCTGCTGCACAACGCCTTCGGCCACCTGTGGACGGGCTTCTACCGGGTGGTGACGCCCGGGAAGCTGCTGCGCGTGGGCCCCTACCAGGGGACGCTCGGGTGCCTGGAGATCACCTTCGGCAAGGGCGTGTGCGGCACGTCCGCGGCGAAGGGGGAGACGGTGGTGGTGCCAGACGTGCACGCCTTCCCGGGCCACATCACCTGCGACGGGCGCTCCGCGTCGGAGATCGTCGTGCCGGTGTTCGGGCGCAACCGCGAGTTGCTCGCGGTGCTCGACATCGACTCCGAGCACAAGAACACCTTCGACGACGTGGACCGCGCGGCGCTGGAGGACCTGATGTCCTGGTTCCAGCACCGCACGGCCTGAGAAGCCGTCGTCGCTCAGCGCTTCGCGAGGCGGGCGTAGGCCACGGCCAGCGCCCCCGCGAAGCGCGCGTTGTTCTCCAGGAGCGCCAGGTTCGTCTTGAGGCTCTTGCCCCCGGTGCGCTTCGCCATCTCGCCCAGGAGGAACGGCGTCACGGCCTTGCCGCGCACGCCCTGGCGGTCCGCGTCCGCCAGCGCCGACGCGATGTGCAGCTCCACGTCGTTGCGGCCCAGCGCGGCCTCCGCCGGGGGCGGCACGGTGTAGAGCACCCCGCCCTGCCCCAGCACGTCGAAGCGCGCGTGGGCGATGCGCGCGGCGGTCTCCGCGTCGTCCGCGCGGTGCTCCAGGGAGATGCCGGACTCGCGGCTGTAGAAGGACGGCAGCTCGTTCGTGCCCACGCCGATGACGGGCACGCCCGCCGTCTCCAGCAGCTCCATCGTCTTGGGCAGGTCCAGCACGGACTTGGCTCCCGCGCACACCACGGCGACGGGGAAGCGGGACAGCGCCGCGATGTCCTGGGAGATGTCCCAGTGCTCGGAGGCGCCCCGGTGCACGCCGCCGATGCCGCCGGTGGAGAAGACGTGGATGCCCGCCGCCGCGGCCAGCTCGCACGTGGCGCTCACGGTGGTGCCGCCGCTGGCGCGGGTGGCCATCGCCACGGCCAGGTCGCGCGAGCCCAGCTTGAGGAGCTTCTCCTTCCCTTCGGCCAGCCGGCGCAGCGCGGCGTCCTCCAGGCCGATCCACACCTCACCGTCCACCATGGCGATGGGCGCGGGCACGGCGCCGGCGCGGCGCACGGCCTCCTCGCACGCGCGAGCGGCGGCCAGGTTGTCGGGATACGGCAGGCCCTGCGCGACGACGCTCGTCTCCAGCGCCACCAGCGGCTGCCCGGAGTCCTTCGCGCGCCGCACCTCGTCCGAATAGCGGAAGTCCATGGGCGGGCATTTACGCCATGGGCAGGCCGGCCGGACAAGCACGGGCGTGGGGAAACGTCCGCGCGACGTCGCCTGGCTGGAGCACCGTGCGTGCGGGTGAGCTGCCGGGGAAGCGGCGGGGGCCTGGCTGTTCGTTGCAGCCCCGTCGGTTGCATCCGGCCTCGCGGCGCCCTATGCCCCGCCGCGTGAGCACCTCGTCGCCCGCGGTCGCAGCGCCTGCCCGTCTCCTCTCCACCTCCGACGTCGCGATGATCGCCGTCGTGGTCGTCTGGGGGACGAACTACACCCTCGTGAAGGACGCGCTGGACGGCATGCCGCCCCGGGCCTTCATGTCGCTGCGCTTCGGGCTCGCGGCGCTCGCGATGGGGCTGGTGCTGTTCGCGGTGGAGGGCCACAAGCCGATGCCGTGGAGGACGTTCCTGCGGCTCACCGCGCTGGGGTTCGTGGGCAACACGCTGTACCAGCTGTTCTTCATCGAGGGCCTCGCGCGCACCACGGCGGCCAACAGCGGGATGCTCACGGCGGTGAGCCCCGTGGTGACGGCGGCGCTGGGCGCGGCGCTGGGTGTCGAGCGGCTGCGGCGCCCCGTCCTCGCGGGGCTCTCCCTCGCGGTCGTGGGGATGCTGCTCGTGGTGGGAGCGCGAGGCCCGAACCTGGGCGCGGCGACGTGGACGGGCGACGCGCTGATTCTCTGCAGCTCGCTGTGCTGGGCCATCTACACGGTGGGCACGCGCGCGGTGGGCACGGACGTGTCCGCGCTGCGCGTCACCGCCATCACCATGCTGACGGGAGCCCCGGGCGTGGTGCTGGCCGGAGCCTCCCAGGTCATCGCGCTGGACACGTCGCGAGTGAGCGCCGCGGGCTGGGTCGCGCTCGTGTACTCGGCGCTGGTGCCGCTGGTGCTCGCGTACTTCGTGTGGTTCCGCAGCGTGCAGCAGGTGGGCACCAACCGCACGACGCTCTACGGCACGGGCATCCCCGTGGTCGCCGCCCTCACCGCCTGGGCCATTCGCGGCGAGCGCCCCACCCTGCTCCAGATTGTCGGCGCGGCGCTCATCCTCACGGGCGTGCTGATCAGCCGCCGCAAGGACACCGCCGTCACGAAGGCCTGACGCCGCTCAGCCGCGAGTCCCCCGCTCCAGCGTCAGCCCGTACTCCTCCATCTTCCGGTCGAGCGTGGGCCGGCTGATGCCCAAGAGCTCCGCCGCGCGGACCTTCTTCCAGCCGGACTCGCGCAGCGCCTCGGCGATGGCGTCGCGCTCCAGGCGGGCCACCTGCTCCTGCAGCGTGCGAGGCGACTGCCCCACCGCGCCCTCGCGCACCTCCGGGGGCAGCTGCGGAATGCCCACGTGGCCCGCCGCGTACACGCGCCCCAGCCGCTCCGCCACCAGCTCCAGCTCGCGCACGTTCTGCGGCCACGGGTACTCCGCCAGCAGGCGCCGGGCCTCCGGTCCCAGCACCGGCGCCTCCCGCCCACCCTGCCGGGCACCGCGCAGCGCGAAGTGCTCCAGCAGCACCGGCACGTCGCCGCGCCGCTCGCGGAGCGGTGGCACCTCCAGCTCGAAGCCCGCCAGGCCCCGGGCCAGCGCCGCGTCGAACTCTCCCCGGGACGCGAGCCGCGACACCGGCGAGCCACTGGTGGCGACGATGCGCACGTCCACGGGCTCCTCGCCGCCCTGCCGGGCCGGGGCCGCGCGCCGGGCCAGCATCCGCGCCAGCCGCTCCGCCGCGGGCCGGGGAAGCGCCTCCACGTGGCGCAGCAGCAGCGTGCCCGCGTCCGCGCGCAGCACCGCCGACGTCACCGGCGGCTGCCCGGGAGCGCCCGCACGGCCGAAGAGCGCCACCTCCACCGCTTCCAGGGACTGCCGGCACTCCACCACCACCCACGGCCCCAGCGCGCGCGGGGATTTGCCATGGAGGAAGTGCGCCAGCAGCGCCTTGCCCGTGCCCGGCTCGCCGTACAGGACCACCGGGGCCGCGCTGCCCGCCGCGCGCCGAGCCTCCTCCACCACGCCCCGGAACGCCCGCGAGGTCCCCAGCGGCGTCACCCACGGCACCTCCGCGGCTTCCGCCTCGCCGCGCGAGCGCACCGCCGTATAGGCCTCACCGCCCAGCCGCCCCAGCGACGCGAGCAGCTGGCCCTCCCCCTCGGTGAACGGCGACTCCTCGCGCTCCACGTACAGCACGCCAAAGGGCATCCCGCCCGAAGCCACCAGCGGCGAGCACAGCGCCGTGTCCGTCCGCCCCAGCTCCTTGCGCTCCAGCGCCGCCTGCACCAGCGCGCGAGGCACCTCCACGGACGCCGCGCCGGACACCGCCGCCGTGCGAAGCCCCTCTGGCCCGCTCAGCAGCGCCGCCGCGCGGTCCGCGTTGAGCGCGTGCGCCGTCTCCTCGGACAGCCGCCGCAGCACCATCGCCTCGCTGGTGGCGCCCAGCAGCGCCGTGCCCGCCGAGTACATCGCCGCGGCCGCGCCCACGTGCGGCAGCACCTCCTCGATGGGGACGTGCTCCGGCTCCTGGGCGGGCGCGCCGGAGGGCTCGTCGACGATGGACACCGGCGGCGGCTCGTACACCGCGATGGTGGCGCCCACGCGCATCCGGTCCCCCGGCCGCAGCACCGCCTCTTCCTGGAGCGCCAGCCGCTGCCCGTTGAGCAGCGTGCCGTTGGTGGAGCCCAGGTCGCGCAGCCGCACCTGACCCGCGACGGTGTCCAGGAACAGCTGCGCGTGGCGCCGCGACACCTGGTCGTCTTCCAGCGGGATGTCGCAGGAGGGACTGCGTCCGAGGGTCAGCTGGGAGACGACCTCGTACCGGCGCCCCGCGGACGGGCCCGTGAGCAGCAGGAGTGCCGGCATGCGGACCCGGAGCCTAGCAGCGCCCCTCGGGGCGCCCGCAAGACGCGTCGGGTTGGACGCACGGCGCTACATCGGGCGTTCGGCGTTCAAAAGGCTTCGCAGCTCGGACTCGTTGAGCGCACGGCCCTCCCGGGCAATGGCCAGGGCGTTGATCTGCTTCTCCTCCACCTCCACGTGGGCCCCCTTGCGCCACTCCGTGGTGTGCACCGCGCCATCCACCAGCCGGCCCACGACGGAGCCCTCGTCCCGGGCCACCGCCTCCAGCCACAGGTTCTCCACCACCACCTCGCCCTCCGGGTGCGTCTCGAAGGGGGCCCGCACCAGGAACGTCAGGGGCTCCATCAGCCCCTTGCGCTGGAAGCGCGCCAGGAACGCGGGCAGCAAGGCCTGCGCCTCCTCGTGCATGGCCTGGGTCTGCTCGGCCGGCTCCTTGGCGAAACGCTCCCGGTACGTCGCCAGCAGCTCCGCCGTGTTGTGCCGGCCCAGCGGCGACACCACCGTGAGGAACAGCCCCTCGTGGCCCTCGAAGGCGTCCAGCGGCACGCCCAGCAGGTTCGCACGGGCCTCCTCGGAGGGCACCATGGTGAAGCTCTGGCCCTCGCTGGTGGACACCTCCGCGCGCAGGGCCGGTCCCTGCGCGAACGCCAGGTCCGTGCACAGCTCATGGAGGAAGCTCTCCGCGGCCAGCAGGTCGCCCTCGCCCAGGTGGAAGATCTCCACGTCGCGCGCGCCGAACTTCTCCATGCCGTGCGAGTGCACCCACAGCGGCGTGTCCCCTTCCGCCAGCTCGATGGCGTGCAGGTGCACGTGGTCGCGGATGTCGAAGTCCAGCTCCGTGATTTCGACGACGTCCTCGGGCTCGTGCAGCTTGAACGCCGTCAGGTCCACGAGCACGCCCGGCGCCTGCTCCATCAGCGTGCGCACGGTCCACAGCGCCTCGAAGACGGGCAGCGTGGGCTGCGCGCCTCCCGGCTCCAGGAGGAACGCGTAGCAGGCCTGGGACTTCTCCACGCGCGCGAAGGCCTCCGGGCTGCCGCTGAACAGCCCCTGGCTGACGCGCGGCCGGCCGTCGCTCAGGGGCTTGAGCACCACTTTCACCTCGGAACCGTCCGCCCGCACGGTGAAGCCCCAGTCGCCCTCGTGTGGGACGAACTCCACCTCGTCCGTCGCGAACGCCGCGCGCAGCGCGTCCAGGGCCGGTGGCTCGGGCTTTTCGGTGGCCAGGACGTAGACCTCCTTCACAGGTGCTTCTCGATCTGTCGGAAGAGGTCCACGCGGTCCACCAGGTTGGTGAGGTAGTCCAGCTTGTCCGTCCCCAGCACCAGCACCGGCGACAGCGAGTAGCCCCCGAACCACTCCTCGTAGAGGGCGTTGAGGCGCTTGAGGTACGCGGTCGGGATGTCCTTCTCCATGGTGCGCCCGCGCAGGCGGATGCGCTCCTTGAGGGTGACCACCGGGCAGCGCAGGTAGATCATCAGGTCGGGCGGCCGGAGCGACTGGGAGATGGTCTGGTACAGCTCCCAGTACGTGGACCAGTCGCGCTTGTCGATGAGCCGCTGGCGGTGGAGGTTCTTCGCGAAGATTTCCGCGTCCTCATAGAGCGTCCGGTCCTGGAGCACGGTGCCGGGCGTCCGCTCGAGTTCCCGGTGCAGGCGGAACTTGTGCGTCAGGAAGAAGAGCTGCGAGCGGAACGCCCACGTCTTCATGTCCTTGTAGAAATCCGCGAGGTAGGGGTTCTGGTCATTGGGCTCGAAGGACGGCGTGAGGCCGTACTTCCGGCACAGGAAGGACGTGAGCTCCGTCTTTCCGGCCCCGATGTTGCCCGCGATGGCGATGAACTTTTTCCTGGCCACGCCACCCTTGCTTGTAACCCCGGCGAGCGGCATTCACCAGAAACAATGGCGAGGGGAGCCATGGTAGATAAAGTGCATGCCCCCGCCCCGTTGCGCACGCCCAGGAGCCCGTGCCGGCGCCCCCGCCGAGCCGCCTGGCTGCCCGACCGGTGAGCGGCACCCCCGGGGCCCGTCCGGCGTTCAGGCCCCCCGGTAGGAGGAAAGGCGACGCATGCTGCGCAAGCTGTGGTGCATCCTGGTGGTCACGGTGTGGTCCTTCGTCTGCTTCCCGCTGGCCTGCCTCGCCATGCTGGTGACGCTCAACCCGTCGCGTTCGCTCTGGGTCGTCCGGACGATCTGGTCGCCCGTGCTCCTGTGGGCCGGCGGCGCGAAGCTGGAAGTGATTGGCCAGGAGAACGTGGACCCGAAGCGGCCCACCATCTACGTGGGCAACCACCTGTCCACGCTCGACATCCCGGCGCACTTCGTCTCCGTGCCGGTGGATTTCCGCTACGTCGCCAAGTCGCAGCTGCGCTTCGTGCCGCTCATCGGCTGGTACCTCTGGCTGGCGGGGCACATCTTCATCGACCGCGGCGACCGCTCGTCGGCCATCGCGTCGCTGGAGAAGGCGGCGCGGAAGATTCGCGCGGGCACCAGCATCTTCCTGTACCCGGAGGGCACCCGCTCCGAGGACGGCCGCGTGCTGCCCTTCAAGAAGGGTCCCTTCGCGCTCGCGCTCAAGGCCCGCGTGCCCATCTGCCCCGTCACCATCGAGGGCACCGACAACGTGATGCCCAAGAACTCGTGGAACATCAGGCCGGGCCCGGTGCGCGTGAAGATTGGCCGCCCCATCGACACCACCGGCTTCGCGGACAACGACCGCGAGGGGCTGGCCCGCGCCGTGCGCGCGCAGATCATCGCCGACAGCCTGTCGCTGGGCGGCAAGGGCGGTGACCCGGACACGGCCGTCGCCGCGCCCAACCGCGAGGGCGTCGCCCAGCGCGCCTCCAACGCCGCCACCTCCAAGGCCTCCTGAGCTCCCCGTGCCCCTGACGCCGACCTCGAACCGCCTCCGCATGCTCCGCTGGCCCGCCGCCCTCCTGGGCCTGGGGCTGCTCGTCACCGGCTGCGGCCACGGCCAGGCCCAGGGCCCCGCGCTGTCGCCCCAGGCGCAGGCGCGCGCGTACCTGGACGGAAACCAGCCGGAGGAGGCGTTGAAGCTCCTGCGCGAGCTGCACGCGCGCACGCCGGACGACGTGGACGTGGCCCGCGCCCTCACCGAGGCCCAGGTGAAGGCAGGCCGCGCGGACGCCTGGGCGGAGGAGCTGCGCCAGGCCATCGCGAAGAACGAGCGCGCAGTGGACCAGTACATGCTGGGCCTCACGCTCTTCTCCCGGGCCCGGGACGCGGGCGCCCCCACCGTGGCCGCCTTCGAGCGCGCCATCGCGCTGTCCCCCACCACCGCGGAGTTCCACTACCGCCTGGGCGTCGCGCGCCTGGAGTCGGAGCAGTACGCCGCCGCGCTGGGCCCGCTGCGCAAGGCCGTGGAGCTGGCCCCGGAGCGCGCGGGCTGGAAGCTGCCCCTGGCCAAGGCCCTGGCACGCACGGGCGACGCGCCGGGCGCCGTGGAGGCCCTGGGCACCGTCGTGAGGGGCAAGCCCACGCCCTCGGAGGTCGCCACCGCGCGGGCGCTGATGAACCAGTTGGCGGATCCGTTCCAGGGCTTCCCCAAGGCGGCGGAGGGGAAGCTCGAGGAGGGCATGCGCTACCTGCACGAGCTGGACGCGCCCCAGCACGCCCTCATCGCCTTCGAGGAAATCCTCCACGACTACCCGGACCTGGCCGTGGTGCACGCCCTCCTGGGGCTGGCCTACCAGCGGCTGGATGACGCCGGCCGCGCCGTGGACGAGTTCAAGCAGGCCATCGAGCGCGCTCCCCAGGACGGCAAGAACCAGCTCTACCTGGGGGAGCTGTACCTGTCGCGCCAGCGCACGGACGCCGCGCGCGCCGCCTTCGAGCGGGCCGTGGCGCTCAACCCGCTGCTGGAGCTGGCCTGGTTCCGCCTGGGCGACCTGCGCCTGGAGTCCCGCGACCTGGCCACCGCGAAGGAGGCCTTCCAGGTGGCGGTGACGCTGACGCCGGACTCGGCGCCCGCGCGCGGGAAGCTGTCGCTCGTGTACCAGCTGGAGGGGGACTTCGCGGCCGCGCAGCGCGAGCTCAAGTACGTGGCGGACAAGGACCCGGAGAACACCGAGTTCGCCCTGCGCCTGGGCCTGCTCTACACCGAGGAGGCCCAGAAGGCCCGCCGCCCCGAGGAGCGCCAGAAGGCCGCGAGCGAAGCGGAGCGCTGGCTGGGCAAGGTGCTGGAGACCCAGCCCGACAACGCGGTGGCCAGCAAGGCCCTGCAGGTCCTCAAGGGCCAGTAGCCACCGGCGCACCCCGCCCTCTAAACTCCGCCTCCGATGAGCGACGCGCGCAAACCCGCCCCTCCCAGCACCCCGCCGCCCCGGACGCCGACGAATCCCGGCACCCAGCCCCGCGCGGCCACCAGCCCCGGCATGCGCGCCGTGAGCGCCGCCCGGACGGCCCCGCTGGAGAAGCCCAAGACGGAAGGCCCGCTGGGCAAGCGCGTCGCCGCGGAGACTTCCAACGTCCTCCTCAACGCCTTCTCCATCCTGAAGGAGCAGCTCGCGGACTTCCGCGCCAGCGACCGCTTCTTCAAGTACAAGGCCGGCATCGTCGCGGCCTGGGTGGCGCTGACCGTCGCCAGCTTCGCCATCGCGTGCCCCGGCAGCGCCGTGGACACGGGGGACATGGACGCGCGCCTGGTGCTCAGCGACAAGCTGGACCGGCCCTCCGTCACCATCTGGAACGAGAGCAAGGACGTCTGGCGTGACGTCATCATCACCGTGAACAACGAGTACAAGGCGGTGGTGGCGGAGGTGCAGCCCGGCGACTTCGTGACCATCACGCCCAAGCAACTGCTGGGGAAGAACGGCGGCTCCGCGCCCGCGGACCTCCGCTTCCAGGCGCTGACGATGAAGAGCGCGGACGATAACGCCGACCTCACGCCGTCCCTCCAGGAGGAGTGGAAGCGCCTCCTGGCGCCGAAGAAGTAGCCCGCCGGGAGCGCAAGCCCCACCGCCTCCAGAAACACGAAGGGCGCCCTCCTGAAGCAGGAAGGCGCCCTGGGTGCTTCTTCAGTCCGGCCGGGCCTCACTCACGAGAGAGGCCCGGGCGCGGGGAACGGCTCAACCCTCGGTCTTCGCCTCGGCGGGAGCCTCGGTCGTCTCGGCGGCGGCCGGAGCCTTCGCGGGACGGTCCACCAGCTCGATGAGGGCCATCTCCGCGGCGTCGCCCCGGCGGAAGCCCAGGCGCACGATGCGGGTGTAGCCACCCGGACGGGAGGCGTAACGCTCCTTGTACTCGCTGAACACCTTCTGGAGGACCGTGCGGTCCTTCACGGTGCGGGCAGCCAGACGCACGTTGGACAGGCCACCGCGCTTGGCGAGCGTGATGATGCGCTCGGCCAGCGGACGGACTTCCTTCGCCTTGGGAACGGTGGTGCGGATGGCCCCGTGCTCCAGCAGCGACGTGACCATGTTGTTCAGCATCGCGAGACGGTGGCTCGTGGTGCGGTGCAGCTTCCTTTGTCCGACCTTGTGGCGCATGCGCGTGCTCCGGGGCCTCTTCTTGAGAACCCCACCACTCCGGCCGTATCAGGTACCGGGTGGGAAGGACGGCCCCGACACCGGGGGCCGCCGTTGAATCGGGCCCTGTGTACCAGGGCCCCCTGCCCCGCGCCACCGTGAAGCCGTGTCGGTGGGAGGCGGGGCAGGTGCTTCAGGAAACAACGACGACGACGCTCAGGCCTTGGGGGCCGCGGGAGCCGGCGCGTTCTTCGGCGGCCAGTTCTCCAGCTTCATGCCCAGCGACAGGCCCATCTCCGCGAGGATCTCCTTGATCTCCTTCAGGGACTTGCGGCCGAAGTTCTTCGTCTTGAGCATCTCCGCCTCGGTGCGCTGGACCAAGTCACCGATGGACTTGATGTTCGCCTGCTGCAGGCAGTTGGCCGAACGCACCGACAGCTCCAGCTCGTCCACCGAGCGGAACAGGTTCTCGTTGAGCTTGGCCTCTTCCTTCGGCGCCTCGGCGACGACCGGCTCCTCGGTCTCGTCGAAGTTCACGAACACCGTGAGCTGCTCCTTGATGATCTTCGCCGCGTACGCCACCGCGTCCTGGGGCACCACGGAGCCGTCCGTCCAGACCTCGAGCGACAGCTTGTCGTAGTCCGTGACCTGACCGACGCGCGCGTTGGTGACCTGGTAGTTCACCTTGCGGATGGGCGAGAAGAGCGAGTCGATGGGGATGGTCCCGATGGGCGCGCCCGGCACCTTGTTGGTGGACGCCGGCACGTAGCCCCGGCCCCGGCGGCACGTCAGCTCCATGCGCACCTTGCCACCCTCGGAGACGGTGCAGATGTGGTGACCCGGGTTGAGGATCTCCACGTCCTGGTCCGCGATGAGGTCGCCCGCCTTCACTTCCTTGGGGCCTTCCACCTCGATGCGCAGCGTCTTCGTCTCGTTCGTGTGCATCCGGAGGAGGACCTCCTTCAGGTTCAACACGACGTCCGTGACGTCCTCGGCCACCTCGGGGATGGTCGTGAACTCGTGGTCCACGCCCTCAATCTTCACGGAGGTGATGGCCGCGCCCTGCAGCGACGACAGCAGCACCCGCCGCAGCGAGTTGCCCAGCGTCGTCCCGAAGCCGCGCTCCAGCGGCTCCGCCACGAACTTGCCGTACGTGGGGCTCAGCGAGTCCTGGTCCACTTCCATGCGGCGCGGCTTGATGAGGTCGCGCCAGTTCTTCGCAACAAACGTATCGGCCATGGGGACTGCTCCTCGGAACGTGCGCCATCACCCACATCCCCGCCAAAGTGGCGGGAGGACGGGCACGCGGGGGGACTGCGTAACAGCTTCGCCCGGCGCGCGCAGGACGCGCCTTCCAGGCGACGAAACGACAGGCGACAAAGCAACGACGCCCCGGCCTCGTCGGCCAGGGCGTCCACTGCGGGAGGGGCCCTGAAAAGCGGGCCCGGCACCCAGGACTACTTCGAGTACAACTCGACGATGAGCTGCTCCTGGATGGGCATGGTCAGGTCCTCGCGGTTCGGGACCGTCTTGACCGTGCCCTTGAACGCCTTCTTGTCCAGGTCGATCCACTGGGGAACGCCACGGCGGTCCACCGTCTCCAGCGCCTCGGAGATGCGGAGCACCTTGCGGCTCTTCTCCACCACTTCCACGGCGCTGCCCGGCTTCACGGAGAACGACGGGATGTTCACCCGGCGGCCGTTGACCTGGAAGTGACCGTGACGCACCAGCTGGCGCGCCTCGTTGCGCGTGTCCGCGAAGCCCATGCGGAACACCACGTTGTCCAGGCGGAGCTCCAGCTGCTGCAGCAGGTTCTCACCCGTCTTGCCCTTGGCCGCGGACGCGCGGTGGTAGTACCCGCGGAACTGGTTCTCGAGCAGGCCGTACATGCGCTTGACCTTCTGCTTCTCGCGCAGCTGCACGCCGTAGCCGGAGAACTTCACGCGGCCCTGGCCGTGCTGACCGGGGGGATAGGGGCGGCGCTCGATGGCGCACTTGTCCGTGTAGCAACGGTCGCCCTTGAGGTACATCTTCAGGTTCTCGCGCCGGCAGATACGGCAGGCGCTCGCGGTATAACGAGCCACGGAAACTCTCCTTGCAGATGGTCTGGAGCCGGGCCCGCGCATGACGCGAGCCCTGGCCCGAAGCGGTGATTAGACGCGGCGGCGCTTGGGCTGACGGCAGCCGTTGTGCGGGATGGGCGTCACGTCGCGGATGAGGCTGATCTTCAGGCCGGCGGCGGCCAGCGCGCGCAGCGCCGACTCACGGCCCGCGCCCGGGCCCTTCACGAACACCGTTACGGTCTTCAGACCGTGCTCCATCGCCTTCGCCGCGGCGTCGCCAGCGGCGACCTGCGCCGCGAACGGCGTGGACTTGCGGCTGCCCTTGAAGCCGCGCGCCCCGGCCGACGACCAGGAGATCACGTTCCCGGACACGTCCGTGATCGTGATGATGGTGTTGTTGAACGTGGACTGGATGTGGACCACGCCGTTGAGGATGTTCTTCTTGCCCTTGCGCTTGTTCTTCTTCGCCGCAGGGGTCTCGCCACCCTCGGCACCAGCCGGCGCGGCGGCGGTATTGATCTCGTCAGCCATGTGAATCGCTGCTCCTGGGAGTAGGTGATCAACGCCCGGGCCTCACACGCAGTGAGGCCGCAGGCGCCAGAGGGTTTAGCGGGCCGGAGCGGCCGGCTTCGCGCGAACGATGCCGCGCTTGGGACCCTTGCGGGTGCGCGCGTTGGTGTGGGTGCGCTGGCCGCGGACCGGAAGACCCTTGCGGTGACGCAGACCCCGGTAGCAACCCAGGTCCATCAGCCGCTTGATGTTCATGGTCACCTCGCGCCGGAGGTCACCCTCGACCTTGTAGTTGGCCTCGATGATCTCGCGGATCTTTCGAGCCTGGTCCTCGGTGAGGTCCTTGGTCCGGGTGGTGAGATCGATGCCCGCCGCTTCGATGATGTCGTGCGCGGTCTTGTTACCGATCCCGTAGATGTACTGGAGCGAGATCACCGCGCGCTTGTTGGGCGGCAGATCGATGCCGGCGATACGAGCCATCTTCGGTCTTCCTTCGTTTTGGAGTTGGTCTGAGGCTTAAGAGTCCCTGGGGACTCTCAGCCCTGGCGCTGCTTGTGCCGGGGGTTGGAGGCGCAAATGACGCGCACGATGCCCTTGCGGCGGACAACCTTGCACTTGTCGCAGATCTTCTTGACGGACGCCCGAACCTTCATGGAGCGAACTTCCTTCCTTCAGCAGCGGAGAAAAGCACAACAGCCGGTCCGCACAGGCGGCCGGCGCGAATTACTTGGCCCGGTACGTGATCCGTCCACGGGTCAGGTCATACGGCGACAACTCGACCTTCACCTTGTCGCCCGGGAGGATACGGATGAAGTGCATCCGCATCTTGCCCGAGATGTGCGCGAGCACCTTGTGGCCGTTGTCCAGCACCACGCGGAACATCGCGTTCGGTAGGGGTTCCATGACGGTCCCCTCGACTTCGATGGAATCATCCTTCGGCAAGCGTCAACCTTCTTCCCGGACCACGAACCTTCTGGAAGCGCGGCGGGATAACACTTTGGTCCGTAAGTAGCAAGCGCCGCGCGATCTGAAATCTGGACCTCTATCAACACCTTCTGACATCACCCTATTTCACCCCGGGTCCTGGGGTCCTTCATGAGCGCCGGGTCAGCACTTCCGGCCCTCGCTCCGAGATCAGGATGGTGTGCTCGAAGTGGGCGGACAACTTGCCGTCCACGGTGACGGCCGTCCACTCGTCCTCCAGGACCTCCACGTCGGGCGTTCCCTGGTTCACCATCGGTTCCACCGCCAGGACCATGCCGGGCCGCAGCTTCATCCCCGCGCCCGCCTGCCCATAGTTGGGCACCTGGGGCGGCTCGTGCAGCTTCCGACCAATCCCGTGCCCCGTGAAATCGCGGACCACGGAGAACCCGCGGGCCTCCACGTGGCTCTGCACCGCGTGGCCAATGTCCCCAATCCGGTTGCCGGGCTGCATCACCTGGATGGCCTTCTCCAGGGACTGCCGGGTGGCGTCCACCAGGGCCTGGGCCTCAGGCGTCACCTTCCCCACGGGCACCGTGCGTGCCGAGTCCCCGAAGAAGCCCCGGTAGACGACCCCGAAGTCCAGCTTCATCAGGTCCCCGGCCACCAGCCGGCGCTTCCGGTTGGGGATGCCGTGGACCACTTCCTGATTCACGGAGGTGCAGAGAACGCCCGGGAAGCCGTGGTAGCCCTTGAACGCCGGCCTGGCACCCTTCTGGGCGATGAGCTTCTCCGCCAGGGCGTCCAGCTCCCAGGTGGAGACACCCGGGGCGACCGCCTTCTCCAGCTCATCCAGGATTTCACAGACGATGCGCCCCGCTTCCCGCATCAGGGCGATCTCATCCGGGCTCTTGAGTTCCACCGGGTTCATGCGCCCCTTTCCCTACTGGCCTGCTGCTCTGTCGGGAACCCGCGGCCAGTGGGGCGGCAGTCCGGACCGGCCCTGCCCCCGGCCTGCTGCCCGGCCTGGACTCAGGCGGGGCGTCCGGCGGCCTTCTTGATCTCTTCGTAGATGCCCTCCGGAGAGCCAACGCCGTCCACGCTCTTGAGCAGCCCCTTCTTCGCGTAGAAGTCCTTCAGAGGGGACGTCTCCGCGTCGTACTTCTGCAGGCGCCTCTCGATGACCTCCGGCGTGTCATCCGGGCGCTGCACGAGCTCCGTGCTGCACTTGTCGCAGAGCCCCGCGCGCTTCGGCGGGCTCTGGGTGACGTGGTAGACGGCCCCGTCGTTGGGGCACACCCGCCGGCCCGAGCCGCGCTCGACCAGCGTCGAGTGCGGGACCTCGAGCGACACCACGGCGTTCAACTGCTTGCCGAGCCGCTCCAGCATCCGGTCCAGCGCATCCGCCTGCCCCGGGGTGCGCGGGAAGCCGTCGAGCACGAAGCCCTTGGCCACGTCCGGCTCCTTCAGCCGCTCCTCCACGATGCCGATGACGACGTCGTCGGGAACGTACTGCCCCGCGGCCATCAGCGGCCCGGCCACCTTGCCCAGCGGCGTGCCATCCTTCACGGCCTTGCGCAGGATGTCGCCGGTGGAGATCTGCGGGATCTGGAAGTCCGCGTAGAGCTTCTTCGCCTGGGTTCCCTTCCCGGCGTTCGGCGGCCCCAAGAGGATGAGGTTCATGTCGATCCTTTGTACCTGCGTCCACCCTTGAACGACGAGGCGCCCCTCCCCACCATTGGGGAGAGGCGCCCAGAACACAACCGACCGCTGTCAGGCCGCCACGCGAACGCGACCACGGATGCGCGGACCGCGCGGACCCGCGAAGCCTTCGTAGTTGCGGCTGATGAGGTGGCCTTCAATCTGCTGCACCGTATCCAGCGCCACGCCCACCACGATGAGGAGCGCCGTGCCGCCGAAGGTGAACTGCACCCCGAGCACGCTGCTGATGACGGACGGAATCACGCAGATGATGGCCAGGTAGATGGCGCCGCCGAACGTGAGGCGGTTGAGCGTGCGCTCGATGAACTCCGCCGTCTGCCGACCCGGGCGGATGCCAGGGATGTAGCCACCCTGCTTCTTGATGTTGTCCGCCACGTCATCCGGCCGGAACGTGAGCGCCGTGTAGAAGTAGGAGAAGAACACCACCAGCAGTACGAACAGGCCGTTGTAGACCCAGAGGTTGCCCTCGATGCTGCGCTGGAAGCCCTGCAGGAAGGGGAACCACGCACCCAGCGTCGCCGGGAAGGACAGCACCGCGCCGGCGAAGATGGGGGGAATCACGCCCGAGGCGTTCACCTTCATGGGGAAGTAGGTGGCCTGGCCCGCGAACATGCGCCGGCCCGCCATGCGCTTGGCGTACTGGATGGGCACGCGCCGCATGCCCCGCTCCACGTAGACCACCACGCCGATGATGAGGAGCATGAAGAAGAGCAGGCCGAGCACCGCGGCCACGTTCACGATCTCCTGCGTCGTCAGGTCCAGCAGCGTCTTCGCGCCGGGCAGCACGCGCGCCACGATGCCCGCGAAGATGATGAGCGAGATGCCGTTGCCGATGCCGCGCTCGGTGATGCGCTCGCCCAGCCACATGATGAACGCCGTGCCCGCCGTGAGGCTCACCACCGTCATGAAGGTGAACCAGAGGTTGTCGTTGGGCACCACCACCTGGTTGAAGCCGCCCTGCCCCGCGTCGGAGCGGCCCAGCGAGGCCAGCCACCGCGAGATGCCCACGCCCTGAACGATGGACAGAACGATGCTGCCGTAGCGCGTGTACTGGTTGATCTTCTGGCGGCCCGCGGCGCCTTCCTTCTGCAGGCGCTCCAGGCTGGGCACCACCACCGCCAGGAGCTGGATGATGATGGAGGCGCTCACGTAAGGCATGATGCCCAGACCGAAGATGGACATCTGCTCCAGCGCGCCGCCGGAGAAGAGGTTGAACAGCGACACCAGGCCGCCCGATTGTTTCTGGGCGTCCATGAACGCGTTCATCGCGGAGCGGTCCACGCCCGGCGTGTTGATGAAGATGCCGATGCGGTAGACGGACAGCAGCACGAGCGTGTACGCAAGCCGGCTGCGCAGCTCCGCGATGCGGAAGACGTTGGCGAGGGCGTTCAGGGCCACGGTAATGCCATCCTCTTCAAGAGGTTCTGCCAGCAACAACAAACGCCCCTCTCCGGTTCCGGAAAGGGGCGCGGAAGCCTACACAAGGCTGGGGGCGCGCACCACATCACCGTGATGCGCGCCGCCGGTCACGCCTACGCCCGGGGCTGGCGAGGAGCCTTGACGCCCTTGCCGGCGTGGGCCTTGGAGGCCGACTCCGGCTTGTGCGCCACCAGCGGGAGCTCTTCCACCGAGCCGCCCGCCTTCTCGATGTTCTCGCGGGCCGCCGCGGACACCTTGTTCACGCGAACGGTCAGCTTCTTGGCGAGCTCGCCATGGGCCAGGACCTTCACGCCGTCATAACGGCCCTTGACCAGGCCCGCCTGCTTCAGCGCGGCCTCGTCCACCGTGGCGCCGGCGTCGAACGTGTGCTCCAGATCGCCCAGGTTCACCACCGCGTAGGTGGTGCGGTTGGGCGGGTTGAAGCCGAACTTCGGCAGGCGGCGCTGCAGCGGGCTCTGGCCGCCTTCGAAGCCCTCGAACCGCATGTTGCCGGAGCGGGCCTTCTGGCCCTTGCCACCGCGGCCGGCCGTCTTGCCCAGGCCGCTACCCTGGCCACGGCCCACGCGCTTCTTGCGGTGCCAGGAGCCCTCAGGGCGCTTCAGATTGGTCAGGATGCTCATGTTGGATCCTCAGTTCTCAGGCCTTGGCCTGGGCGGCCAGGCGCTCCAGGGCGCGGTCCCGGGCGACAATCTTCCGGGGCTTGCGGCGCTTGGGCGCCGGGGCCTCCTGGCTGACCTTCTCCAGGGAGACCAAGTGCTTCACCTTGAACACCATGCCGCGCACCGCCGGGGTGTCCTTCAACAGCCGCTCGTCGCCGAACTTCTTCAGACCGAGGCCCTTGATGGTGGCCAGCATGTCCTCGGAAGAACCCGAGAAGCTCTTCGTCAGCTTAACCTTGAGCGCCATGACTAGCCCCTCGCCTCGCCCGCGAGCTTCTGGGTCTCGACGTCCTTGCCACGCAGCCGCGCGACCTGCTCGGCGCTGCGAAGCAGCTTCAGGCCCGCCACCGTGGCCTTCAGCACGTTGTGCGGATTCCGCGAACCCTGGCTCTTGGTCAGGATGTTGCGGATGCCCGCCGCCTCCAGCACCGCGCGCACCGCGCCACCGGCGATGACGCCCGTACCTTCAGAGGCCGGCTTCAGGAGCACCCAGCCGGCACCGAAGTGCCCCAGGATCTCGTGCGGGATGGTGTGACCCATGCGCGGAACGCGGAACAGGTTCTTCTTCGCGTTCTCGCCGCCCTTGCGGATGGCCTCGGGGACTTCGTTGGCCTTGCCCAGGCCCACGCCCACGTGCCCGTTGCCATCGCCCACCACGACGAGCGCGGCGAACGAGAAACGGCGGCCACCCTTCACCACCTTGGCCACGCGGTTGATGTTCACCACGCGGTCGGTCAGGTCCAGATCGTTCGGATTGATCGGAGTTGCCACTTGAGGAATTCCTTTCTGGTACCTAGAACTTCAGGCCGGCTTCGCGCGCGGCGTCGGCCACGGCAGCGATGCGCCCATGGTAGGGGAAGCCGTTGCGGTCGAACACCACCGCATCGACGTTGGCGGCCTTGCACTTCTCCGCGATGAGGGAGCCCACGCGCTTCGCGTCGGCCTTCTTGTCGCCCTCGTCCTTGCCCTTCAGCTCCTTGGACAGGGACGACGCATACGCCAGCGTGCGGCCGGTGGAGTCGTCCACCACCTGCGCGTAGATGTGCTTGAGGCTCTTGTACACCGTAAGCCGCGGGCGCTCGGTGGTCCCCGAGAGCTTCTTGCGGATGCGGTTCTTCCTCTTGAGGCGCTGATCGACAGTCTTGGACATGGCTGCTTCCTTTTCCGTCCGGCGGCGATGCGGCCTTCCGCCGCCGGATGAGTCCGCCAGGCTTCAAGGCCCGGCGGGGTTGAATGCTCGGCGAAGACGCGGCGACGACTAGGTCGTACCGGTCTTGCCCTCCTTGCGACGGATGCGCTCCTCGGAGTACTTGATGCCCTTGCCCTTGTAGGGCTCCGGCGGACGCAGCGAGCGGATGTTGACCGCCGTGGCGCCCAGGGCCTCCTTGTCCGCCGAGCGGAGCGTGAGCCCCACCGTGGGAAGGCTGTCCTCGGTGCGGGAGACCTTGTCGACTTCCGCCGTCACGCCCTCCGGCAGGTTGAACACCACCGGGTGGGAGTAACCGAGCGAGAAGTGGATGGCCTTGCCCTTCACTTCCGCGCGGAAACCAACGCCGCGGATGTCCAGGCGCCGCTCGAAGCCCGTGGAGACACCCTTCGCCGCGTTGGCGAGGATGGTCCGGGTCAGGCCGTGCAGGCTGCGGGCTTCGCGCGAGTCGTCCTCGCGCTGCACCGTCACCTGGCCGTCCTTCACCTCCACCTTCACCTTGGCGGGGAGCTTGACGGACAGCTTGCCCTTGGGGCCGTCAAAGTTGACCTGCTGGTTGGCGACGTTGACCTTCGTCTTGTCGCCAAGCTTGATCGCCAGTTTTCCAATCCGACTCATGATTGCCTCGTGCTGTCGTCGCCCGGGGCGCGCTCCTCGCGGAGCGCATCACCCAGGCTCCTGGCTAGTAGACCGTGCAGAGCAGCTCGCCGCCGACCTTCTGCTTCCGGGCCTCGGTGTCCACCAGGATGCCGCGCGAGGTGGAGAGGATGGAGATGCCCATGCCGCCGAGCACCGGCTGGATGTCGCGCACCGCGACGTAGCGGCGCAGGCCGGGCTTCGACACGCGGCGGATGCCGGTGATGGCCGGGCTGCGGTCCGGGCCGTACTTCAGCTGGACGGTGATCTCGCTCTGCGGCGCGACCTCGTGGATGGTGAAATCCCCGATGTAGCCCTCGTCCTTGAGGACCTTGACGATCTCCACCTTGAGCTTCGAGTGGGGAATGAGAACCTTGTCGTGCCGCGCACGCGAAGCGTTGCGCAGACGGGTCAGCATGTCGCCGACGGGATCATTGACCGGCATGAAGCACCTTCAAGCAAAGCGGTGGTCCCTTGAGGAGCACACCGCGCTCGCGGCCACCACGCCTGCCGGGCCCATCCCGGGGGTTCGCGGAGACCGCCACTTCCCTTCCACTTCAACCCGGCACCGCCCTGCCCTCTTCAGGACAGGGACGGCTTCCGGGGTCCAGCGCCTACCAGGACGACTTGGTGACGCCGGTGATCTCACCGCGCAGGGCGCGGTGACGCAGGCAGATACGGCACATCTTGAACTTGCGCAGGAAGGCGCGAGGACGACCGCAGAGCGGGCAGCGGTTGTACTGACGCACGGGGAACTTCAGCTTGCGCTTCGCCTGAGCAATCTTGGAGAGCTTGGCCATGATCGATGGGAGTCCTGGGCTCGGTCCTACTGACGGAACGGCATGCCGAAGTGACGCATCAGCGCCAGTCCCTGCTCGTCGTTCGGGGCGGTGGTGACGAAGCTGATGTTGAGCCCCTTCACCTTCTCGATCTGATCGTAGTTGATTTCCGGGAAGATGATCTGCTCGCGCACGCCGAGCGTGTAGTTGCCCTTCCCGTCAAAAGCCTTCGGGGACACGCCCTTGAAGTCACGCACGCGCGGCAGCGCGACGGTGATGAGGCGGTCCATGAACTCGAACATGCGGTCGCCGCGCAGCGTGACGGCGGCACCGATGGCCTGGCCCTGGCGCAGCTTGAAGTTCGCGATGGACTTGCGCGCGCGCGTCACGACCGGCTTCTGACCGGTGATGGCGGCCAACTGGTCCACCGCCGACTCCAGGATCTTGTTGTTGGCGAGCGCCTCGCCCAGACCCATGTTGACGACGATCTTCTCCAGCCGCGGCACTTCCATGGGGTTCTTGAGCCCCAGCTCCTTCATCAGCGCCGGGACGCCTTCCGAACGGAAGCGGTCCTTGAGGCGCGCCGAGCGGGCCTTCAGGCCCTCCTCGATGTTCGCGGCGAAGCCGACCTTCTTGGCTTCTTCCTTGCCGCGCTTCTTGCTCTTCTTTTCCTTCGAGTCGGCCTTCTTCTCGTCAGCCATCTTTCAGTCCTCTGCTTCGGGGCGCCGTCATGGACCCAGCGCGTCCGATCAGTCCTGCGTCTAGAACGTGGAAACACCCGGAGGGCTCAACCATTTCAGCCCTCTGGACGTGCACGCCCGCTTGCTCCACCACGAGGTGGGGCAAGGGGCGCGCATACATGCCCGAACACCGACCCCTAGTCAATCAGGGCGTCACACTGCTTGCAGAACCGCTTGGAGGTCTCCCCCTCCTTGCGGATGCCGACGCGGGTCGGCTTGTCGCACTTGGCGCAGACCACCTGGACGTTCGAGAGCGCGATGGTGCCCGGCTTCTCGATGATGCCGCCCTCGGGGGACTGCGGCGACTTGCGCATGTGGCGCTTGACCAGGCGCAGGCCCTCGACCGTCACGCGGCCCGCCTCCCGGTCAACCTTCAGCACCTTGCCGCGCTTGGTCGCCGGCGTCTTCTCCGAGCGCTCAGACCCGGAGATGACCTGGATGGTGTCACCGACTTTCAGCTTCTGCATGGCTTCCTCACTCTGGCTGTTCGCCGTCAGGCCTGCGTCCTCTTAGAGGACCTCGGGCGCCAGCGAGATGATCTTCATGAACTTGCGGGCACGCAGCTCACGGGCGACCGGCCCAAAGATGCGCGTCCCGATGGGCTCCAGGTCCTTGTTGATGAGGACCGCCGAGTTGCCGTCGAACTTGATGTAGCTGCCATCCGCACGACCCACCTCGCGACGGGTGCGGACGATGACGGCCTTCGCGACGTCACCCTTCTTCACCTTGGAGTTGGGCAGGGCCTCGCGGATCGACACGACAATCACGTCGCCGATGGAGGCGTACTTGCGCTTGGAGCCGCCGAGAACCTTGATGCAAAACACCTTCTTGGCGCCCGAGTTGTCGGCCACATCGAGCACACTCTGCATCTGAATCATGTGAAGTCTCCTCTTGCTCGAACCCGTCCACGCGCTTCATGGCGCACGGACACGGTGTGGCCTACCTAGACGTTCTTGCTCTTCTCCAACACCTCGACCACGCGCCAACGCTTGTCCTTCGAAGCGGGCTTGGTCTCGGCGATGCGCACCCGGTCACCCTCGTTGATGGTGACCTTCTTCGGGTAGTCGTGATCCTCGACGTGCGCCTTGTACTTCTCGCGCAGGCTCATGATCTTCCCGTACTTCGGGTGGGGAGCGCGACGCTGGACGGTGACGACCACCGTCTTCTGCATCTTGTTGGAGGTGACGATGCCCACGCGGGTCTTGGGACGACCCCGGGTGGAGGTCTCGGCAGCGGGCGTTTCGGTCGCTTCAGCCATGTTGGTTCTCACTGTCTGTCATGCACCCGGGCCCTCTGCCCGGATGGCCACGGACACCCGGGTGAGCCCGGATGCCCGCGGATGCACTGCTACTACTACCCCGCCTTCGCGGCCCGGGCCTTCTGGCCCAGGACGGTGAGGATGCGGGCCAGATCACGGCGGTGCTGCACGCCCTCAGCGGGGCTGTCCAGCGAGCCGGTCCGACGCTTGAGCCGATCCTGGACCAGCGTGTCGCGCAGTTCCTTCGCGCGGTTCTGCAGGTCGTCCGTCGACAGGTCCTTCAGTTCCTTGGCAGTCGCCATCTTGGTCTCCTCGGCGCGGGAAGCGGGCGCCCTCCCCTGTCACCAGGTGGAGCGCCCGTTCCAGCGGTGCGTGACTACAGCGAGAGCTCGCTGCGGCGCACGATCTTGGTGAGCACCGGCAGCTTCGCCTGCGCCAGCTTCAGCGCACCGGTGGCGATCTCCTGCGTCATGCCCTCCATCTCGTAGAGCACGCGTCCCGGCTTGACGACCGCGACGTAGTACTCCACGCCACCCTTACCGGTACCCATACGGGTTTCGGCGGGCTTCTTCGTGATGGGCTTGTCCGGGAAAATCCGGATCCAGATCTTGCCGCCGCGCTTCACGTGGCGGGTCATCGCGATACGGGCCGCCTCGATCTGCCGCGAGGTGATCCATCCCGGCTGGAGGCTCACCAGGCCGAACTCACCATAGGTGAGGTCGCTGCCGCGGTGGGCCGAGCCGAACATGCGGCCCTTCTGCATCTTGCGGTACTTGGTTCGAGCAGGCTGAAGCATGGTCGATGTCCTTCGTGCCTTCCGTGCAGGGCGGGCTTCTTAGGGCCCGCCCCACAGGGGCGTCTTACCGGTTGGTGGCCTGGGGGGCCTGGCCGCCCTTGCCGGGGAGGACCTCGCCCTTGCAGATCCAGACCTTGCAGCCAATCTTGCCGTAGGTCGTCTTGGCCTCGGCGAAGCCGAAGTCGATGTCCGCGCGGAGGGTGTGCAGGGGCACGCGGCCCTCGCGGTACCACTCGTAGCGGGCCATCTCGGCGCCACCCAGGCGGCCCGAGCAGGCCACGCGGATGCCCTTGGCCCCGAACTTCATCGCGGTCTGCAGCGCCTTCTTCATGGCGCGGCGGAAGGCGATGCGGCGCTCGAGCTGCGTGGCGATGTTCTCCGCCACGAGCTGCGCGTCGGTCTCGGCCTTGCGGACCTCGACGATGTTCAGGAAGACCTCGTTCTTGGTGAACTGCTGCAGGTCCTTCTTGACGGTCTCGATGCCAGCGCCGCGCTTGCCGATGACGATGCCCGGACGCGCGGTGTGGACGTTGACCTTCACCTTGTTGGCGGCGCGCTCAATCTCCACCTTGGACACGCCCGCATGGTTCAGCGACTTCTTCACGAACTCGCGGATGCGGATGTCCTCGTGGAGCCACTGGGCGTAGTTCTTGTGCTCGAACCACTTGGAGTCCCAGGTCTTGATGACGCCGAGCCGGAACCCGATCGGATGTACTTTCTGTCCCAAACTGAATCTCCTTGGTGCGTCCGGGCGGGGCCCGACGGGTCCTACTTCTTGGCCTCGGCCAGCACGACGTGGACGTGGGCAGACTTCTTCTGGATGGGCGTCGCGCGACCCATGGCGCGCGGCATGAACCGGCGCTGGGTGGCGGCCTGGTCCACGGAGATGGTCTTGACGTAGAGCGTATCCACGTCGACCTGACCCTTGGACAGGTCCGTCGCGTTGGCGACGGCGCTCTTGATGAGCTTCTCCACCGGCCGCGCGGCGGCGCGCGGGGTGAACTTCAGGATGTTCAGGGCGGCCTCAACAGGCTTGCCCCGGATGAGCGCCGCGACGAGGGACAGCTTGCGCGGGCTCATGCGCAGGTGACGCAGATGTGCAGTCGACTCCATGGTCATCTCCTCAGGCTCTCAGGCGTAGGTACGGGCTACTTGCCCGGGGCCTTGGCGACCTTCTTCTCCGCCGAGTGCCCGCCGAAGGTGCGCGTGGGAGCGAACTCGCCGAGCTTGTGGCCCACCATGTTCTCCGTCACGAACACCGGAATGAACTTCTTGCCGTTGTGCACGGCGAAGGTGTGACCCACGAACTCAGGGAGAATCGTGGAGCGCCGGGACCAGGTCTTGACGACCGCCTTCTTGTTCGCCGCGATCATCCCCTCGATCTTCTTGAGGAGGTGATCGTCAACGAACGGACCCTTCTTGATCGAACGAGCCATGTTTCAAATCCTCTTACTGGCTGCGCGCGCCCTGGCGGCGGCCGCTCACGATGAACTTGTCGGTGCGCTTGTTGGTGCGCGTGGTGAGGCCCTTGGTCTTCTTGCCCCACGGAGACACCGGGTGCGGGTTACCCTGGCCGGACTTACCTTCACCACCGCCGTGCGGGTGGTCGACAGGGTTCATCGCCAGACCGCGGACGGTGGGCCGGATGCCCAGCCAGCGGCTCTTGCCCGCCTTGCCGATGCGGATGATTTCGTGCTCGATGTTGCCCACCTGGCCGACGGTGGCGCGGCACTCGATGAGCACCTTGCGCACGGCGCCCGAGGGCATACGGACCTGGGCGTAGCGCTCCTCCTTCGCCATCAACTGGCCGGAGGTGCCCGCGGAGCGGATGACCTGGGCGCCACGGCCCGGCTTCAGCTCCACGTTGTGGATGACCGTACCCACCGGGATGTTCTGCAGCGGCAGGCTGTTGCCCGGCCGGATGTCGGCGGCGGAGCCGGCGAACACGGTGTCGCCCACGCTCAGGCCCACGGGGGCCAGGATGTAGCGCTTGTCGCCGTCCGCGTAGTGCAGGAGGGCGATGTTGGCGGTGCGGTTCGGGTCGTACTCCACCGCGACGACCTTGGCCGGCACGCCGTCCTTGTCACGACGCTTGAAGTCGATGACGCGGTAGCGGCGCTTGTGACCACCACCCTGGTGGCGGCGGGTGATGTGACCGTGGACGTTGCGGCCACCAGAGCGCTTGATGGGCTCGGTGAGAGACTTCTCCGGCGAGTCCTTGGTGATGTCCGCGAAGTCGGACACCGTCATCAGACGGCGGGCGGCGCTTGTCGGCTTGTACTTCTTGATGCCCATGGTGTGTTCCTCTCAGGCGGATCTGGACGCCAATGGCGTCAGACCGCTCCCCCTTCGAAGAGTTCGATCTTGTCACCCTCCTTCAGGGTGACGACCGCCTTCTTGAAGTTGGGGCGCTGGCCGATGCTCTTGCCCACCCGCTTCGTCTTGCCACGCACGATGTTGGTGCGAACACCCTCCACCGTGACCTTGAACAGGGACTGGACCGCGCGGGACACGTCGTGCTTCGTGGCCTTGCGGTCCACGATGAACGAGTACTGGCGGAACTTCTCCCGGGCCTTGTCCAGCTTCTCCGTGATGAGCGGGCCCTTGATGACGTCGTTCAGGTTCATGACAGGGACCCCTCGAGCGCCTTCGCGGCGGCGGAAGTCAGGACGATGTGCGAGTGCTTGAGCACGGACTCGAGGTTCAGACCCTCGGGCGGCAGCACGTCGAACTTCGCCAGGTTGCGCACGCTGCGGTGCAGGTTGGTGTTGCCACGCTCGTCGATGACCAGCGCGTTCTGGAGCTTCAGACGGCGCGTGAGCACCTCGAAGGCCTGCTTCGACTTCGGGGCATCCAGCTTGAAGCCGTCCAGGATGATGAGCTGCTTCTCCCGGGCACGCAGGGACAGCACGGCGCGCAGGGCACCGCGGCGGACCTTGCGGGGCGGCCGGTAGAAGTAGTCACGGGCCTTGGGGGCCATCGCCTTGCCGCCGCCCACCCAGTGGGAAGCGCGGATCGAACCCTGGCGGGCACGACCGGTGCCCTTCTGCTTCCAGGGCTTCTTGCCGCCGCCGCTGACCAGCGAGGTGTTCTTCACCCCGACCGTGCCGCGGCGCCGGTTGATCTGCTGCATCTTCGCCACCTCGTAGAACAGGTGGGTGTTCGGCTCGGCGCCGAAGATCTCGTCGGAGAGCTCGATCTCCGACACCTTCTTCAAATCCAGGTCGACTACGTCAAACTTCGCCATGGCACTTTCCTCGGGGGTCAGAGTGAAACCACTCCGACGCCATCCCGCTTCCTAGGACTTGATCTCGACGTCAACGCCGGCAGACAGATCCAGCTTCATCAGCGCGTCCAGCGTCTGCTGGGTCGGCTCGAGGATATCGAGCAGGCGCTTGTGCGTGCGGATCTCGAACTGCTCGCGGCTCTTCTTGTCCACGTGCGGCGAACGCAACACGGTGAACTTGTTGATGCGCGTCGGCAGGGGGATCGGACCGGCCACCTTGGCGCCCGTGCGCTTGGCCGTCTCGACGATCTCCCCAGCACTCTGGTCCAGGAGCTTCGAGTCGTACGCCTTCAGCCGGATGCGGATCTTCTGTGTCGCCATTCGCAAGAACCTCTTTGAACGACCTCTGGGAACCGTGAGGCGGTACGCCCGTCAACGCCTGGATTTCAGAGAACCGTTTCTTCGGAACGAAGGGGCGCGGTGTGTACCACCACACCCCATGGGTTGCAACTGGATTTCCACCGGCTCCCCGGAACCGCCCACGAGGGGCCGTCCGGAGAGCTGGTGGGCTGAGTGCTACGCGATGATTTCCGCCACGACGCCCGCGCCCACCGTGCGGCCGCCTTCACGAACCGCGAACCGGAGCTCCTTCTCCATCGCGACCGGGGTGATGAGCTCCACCTCGATGGCGATGTTGTCGCCCGGCATGACCATCTCGACGTTGTCCGGCAGCTTCACCGTGCCCGTCACGTCCGTGGTGCGGAAGTAGAACTGCGGACGGTACCCCTTGAAGAACGGGGTGTGACGGCCGCCCTCTTCCTTCGACAGCACGTAAATCTGCGCCTTGAACTTCGTGTGCGGCGTGATGCTGCCCGGCTTCGCCAGCACCTGGCCGCGCTCCATGTCCTCGCGCTTGAGGCCACGGACCAGCGCGCCGATGTTGTCGCCCGCGCGGCCCTCGTCCAGCAGCTTGCGGAACATCTCCACGCCCGTCACCACCGTCTTCTGCGTCGCGCGGAGGCCCACGACTTCCACTTCCTCGCCCACCTTGATGACACCGCGCTCCACGCGGCCCGTCGCCACGGTGCCACGGCCGGCGATGGAGAAGACGTCTTCCACCGGCATCAGGAAGGGCTTGTCCGTCGCGCGCTGCGGCGTCGGGATGTAGCTGTCCACCGCCTCCATCAGCTTCAGGATGGCCGGCTCGCCGATGTCGCTGGTGTCACCCTCCAGCGCCTTCACCGCGGAGCCGGGGACGATGGGGATGGTGTCGCCGGGGAACTCGTACTTCTTCAGGAGGTCACGCACCTCCATCTCGACGAGCTCACGCAGCTCCGGGTCGTCCAGCAGGTCCACCTTGTTCAGGAAGACCACGATGTAGGGCACGCCGACCTGGCGGGCCAGGAGGATGTGCTCGCGCGTCTGGGGCATCGGGCCGTCCGCCGCCGACACCACCAGGATGGCGCCGTCCATCTGCGCCGCGCCGGTAATCATGTTCTTCACGTAGTCGGCGTGCCCCGGGCAGTCGACGTGCGCGTAGTGGCGGTTCTTCGTCTTGTACTCCACGTGCGCCGTGGAGATGGTGATGCCGCGCTCACGCTCTTCCGGCGCCTTGTCAATCTGGTCGTACGCCAGGAACGTGGCGCCGCCCGTCTTCGCCAGCACCTTCGTGATGGCCGCCGTCAGCGACGTCTTGCCGTGGTCCACGTGCCCAATCGTTCCGATGTTCACGTGGGGCAGGCTGCGATCGAACTTTTCCTTGGACATGAACCGCTCCTCACGACGCCGCCGGTGCAACCCCGGCGGTATAGGACTTCGAGAGAACTTCCGAAGGGTGCTGCGTGTGCTTCAAAGCCGCTGGAACGTCAACAGAATTCGCCCGGCGGCTCCCCCTACGGCCAGGAGGTCAGTAGCTCGGGTTGAGCGCTGACTTCGGCGCCGGTGCGTAGTGCTTGAACTGCATGGTGTAGGTCGCCCTTCCCTGGCTCTTGCTGCGCAGGTCGGTCGAGTACCCGAACATGGCGGCCAGGGGCACCTCCGCCTGGATGGCCTGCACGCCGCCAGGCCGTGGCGTCATGCCCAGGATCTTCCCGCGCCGGCCGTTCAGGTCACCGATGACGTCGCCCATGGCGGCCTCCGGGGTGACGACCTCCGTGGCCATGATGGGCTCCAGGAGGACCGGGCTCGCCGCGCGGACCGCGTCCTTGAAGGCCAGCGAGCCGGCGATCTTGAACGCCATCTCCGACGAGTCCACGTCGTGCATGGAGCCGTCGTAGGCCTCCACCTTCACGTCCACCATGGGGTAGCCCGCGACGGGACCGTTCTGCATGGCCTCCTTCGCGCCGTCGCGCGCGGCGTCCACGAACTCCTTGGACACGGCACCGCCGGTGATGGTGCTGACGAACTCGAAGCCCTTGCCGGGCTCGTTCGGGGACACGCGCAGGTTGATGTGGCCGTACTGCCCCTTGCCGCCCGTCTGGCGGATGTACTTGCCCTCCGCCTCCTTCGTCGCCGTCACCGTCTCGCGGTAGGCCACCTGCGGCTTGCCGATGTTCGCGTCCACCTTGAACTCGCGCAGGAGGCGGTCGACGATGATCTCCAGGTGCAGCTCGCCCATGCCGGCGATGAGCGTCTGGCCCGTCTCCTCGTTGGTGCGCACGCGGAAGGACGGGTCCTCCATGGCCAGCCGTTGCAGGGCCAGGATGATCTTGTCCTGGTCCGCGGTGGACTTCGGCTCGATGGCGATGTCGATGACCGGCTCGGGGAACTCCATCCGCTCCAGGACGATGGGCTGCTTGTCGTCACAGAGCGTATCGCCCGTGGTCGCGAGCTTCAGGCCCACCACCGCGCAGATGTCGCCGGCGTAGCACTCCGTCAGCTCGTCCTTCTTGTCCGCGCGCATCTGCACGAGCCGGCTGACGCGCTCGCGCTTGCCCTTCACGGAGTTCCACACCGCCGTGCCCGCCTCCAGCTTCCCGGAGTAGACGCGCAGGAACGTCAGCGTCTGCGACGAGAAGGACGGGTCGTTCATGATCTTGAACGCCAGCGCACTGAAGGGCGCGTCGTCGCGCGTTTCGCGGATGGCGTCCTCGCCCTTGGGCGTCTTGCCGTGGATCGGCGGGATCTCCAGCGGGCTGGGCAGGTAGTCCACCACCGCGTCCAGGAGTGGCTGCACGCCCTTGTGGCGGAACGCCGAGCCGCAGAAGACCGGGAACAGCTTCAGCCCCACGCAGCCCTTGCGGATGGCGCCGCGCACTTCCTCCTCGGTCAGCTCGTCGCCGTTGAGGAACTTCTCCGTGAGCGCGTCGTCCTGCTCGGCCGCGGCCTCCAGCAGCTCGCCGCGCGCGGCGGCGGCGGCCTCCTGGTAGTCCGCCGGAATGTCCGCGACGTCGAAGCGGCTGCCCTGCTCCGCGTCCTGGAACACCAGCGCCTTCATGCGCACCAGGTCGATGACGCCCTTGAGCTTGTCCTCGCTGCCCAGGGGAAGCTGCATGCGCACGGGGCGCGCGCCGAGCTTCTCCTTGATGGTGCCGACGGACATCTCGAAGTCCGCGCCCACGCGGTCCATCTTGTTGATGAAGCAGATGCGCGGGACCTTGTAGCGGTCCGCCTGGCGCCACACCGTCTCCGACTGCGGCTCGACACCGTTCACCGCGTCGAACACGGCGATGGCGCCGTCGAGCACGCGCAGCGAGCGCTCCACCTCGATGGTGAAGTCCACGTGGCCCGGCGTGTCGATGATGTTCACGCGGTAGCGCTGGCCCATCCGCTCCCAGAAGGCGCTGATGGCCGCGGAGGTGATGGTGATGCCGCGCTCGCGCTCCTGGACCATCCAGTCCGTGGTGGTGGTGCCTTCGTGCACCTCGCCCATCTTGTGGATGGCGCCTGTGTAGAACAGGATCCGCTCGGTGGTGGTCGTCTTGCCGGCATCGATGTGCGCCATGATGCCGATGTTGCGGTAGCGCTCGAGGGGGAACTCACGGGCCATGACTCGGTTCCTTCCGGACGTCTCTTGGACTGCTGCCAGGGCTGACAAACAAAACCGCCCGGACGCTGGCAGCGCATCCGGGCGGCAACCGCGAAGCCCCTTTCGGGACCTACCAGCGGTAGTGAGCGAAGGCCTTGTTGGCCTCCGCCATCTTGTGCGTGTCTTCACGCTTCTTCACCGCGTTACCGCGGTTGTTGGCGGCGTCCATGATCTCGCCGGCCAGCTTCTCCTGCATGGTCTTCTCACCACGCGCCTTGGCGTAGGAGATGATCCAGCGCATGCCCAGCGCGACGCGGCGGTCCTGACGGACCTCCACGGGCACCTGGTAGGTGGCGCCACCGACGCGGCGGCTCTTCACCTCGAGGACGGGCTTGACGTTGTCCAGGGCCTTCTTGAACGTCTTGAGGGGGTCTTCCTTCGCGCGCTCCTCCATGAGGGCGAAGGCGCCGTAGCACACGCCCTCCGCGATGGACTTCTTCCCCTTGCGCATCAGGTCGTTGACGAACTTGGTGACGAGCCGGTCCTGGAACTTCGGATCCGGGAGAATCTTCCGCTTGGCGACTACGCGACGACGAGGCATCTCTTCCCTTACGCCCCACTCTCCTCGCCTGGAGGAAAGCCTTGTTCAGGGGCTTCAAGAACGACTGCTGGGAACTTCCAGGGACACTCCCCAGGGTGTGGGGCCAGCGTCCGACACTTCTTCAGTTACCGCGAAGGTGTTCCGCGCCAACGACGCGCGGGGGAACCGGATCAGCTGGGGCGCTTGGCGCCGTACTTCGAACGGCTCTGCTTGCGACCGGCAACGCCCACGGAGTCCAGCGTGCCGCGGATGATGTGGTAGCGAACGCCCGGGAGGTCCTTCACACGGCCACCGCGGATCATGACCACCGAGTGCTCCTGGAGGTTGTGACCCACGCCGGGGATGTAGGAAGTCACCTCGATGCCGTTGGTGAGACGCACGCGGGCCACCTTGCGGAGGGCCGAGTTCGGCTTCTTCGGGGTCGTGGTGTAGACGCGCGTGCAAACGCCGCGCTTCTGGGGGCACTCCTTCAGGGCAGGGCTCTTGCCCTTGATGTTGAGCTTCTCGCGGCCCTTGCGGACGAGCTGGCTGATGGTCGGCACTGAAACCTCTTCTTCGATGGGGACCCCGCGTCCGGCTACACGAAAGCGGAGCATATCTACCTACAGGCTACACAAAAGGCCCGCGAGTATAGGGAGGGCCCCCCGGGTGTCAAGCATGGCCTGACCCCAGGACTTCGACGACGGCCGGACGCTCTACTCCCTTACGGGGCTAGAAGTCGAGGACCATCACGATCGCGTCCTCGCCCTCGTCCACGTAGTAGTTCGGGCGGATGCCGACCGGCCGGAAGCCCAGCGAGCGGTAGAGGTTGAGGGCGGACTCGTTGCCCCGGCGCACCTCCAGGGTGGCCAGGGAGCAGCGCCGCGCCACGCCCCGGCGCAGGACCTCCTCCATCACGGTGCGCGCGACGCCCCGGCGGCGGTGCACGGGGGCGGTGGCGACGTTGAGGACGTGGACCTCGTCGTGGACGATCCAGAAGATGGCCAGGCCCAGCAGCTCCACGCCGCCTTCGGGCTTGGGCTCCTCGACGAGGAGGATGGTGGACCAGTCGTGCTGGAGCTCGCGCCCGAGCAGCTCCGTGGACCAGGGGTTCTTGAAGGACGCCTTCTCCAGCGCCATCACCGCAGGCATGTCGTCCACGGTCATCTGCCGGATGAGGAAGCCCTTCGCCTTGTCGGGCGTCCCGTCCTCCCGCAGCCGTCTCATCGCCGTGCCTCCCGTGCGAAAGGCGCCACCCGCCGCACCTGCGCCGACCTGCGTACTTCAGCCAGGGCCTGGGCCGCCAGCTCTCCGTAGCGCGCCCGGACCAGCTCCTCACGGATGGCCGTGCGCGCCGCCTGGTCGAACTCACCGGGGTACAGGTCCCGGTGCGCGTCATAGTGGTGACGAACTTCCGCTTCGCTCACCTGTGCCTTCAACCGGACCCGACTGTCGAGGATTCGCTCCGCCCGCAGGCCCCGCGCCAGCACGGCCACCAGGGCGTCCCGGTTCACGCCATGCCGGTCCAGGAAGCGCTGGAGTGCCTCCTCCCCTCCCAGCCGCGCTCGGAAGGCGTCCAGCCGGGCCTCCACCTCCGCCGGTTCGGCCGGGAAGGCCTGCAGGCGGTCCGCGCTCAGGACCTGAAGACGCTGGTTGATGGACAGTTCCAGGGCCCCCCGGAGCGTCTGCTCGTCCAGCGGCAGGGCGGCTGCCTGCACGGCCCCCCGCTGGATCAGCGCGACCCGGGCCTCCATCTCCAGCTCGCTCTGGGTGAGGACCTGGCCCTCGATGACCGCCACCACCCGGTCCACCACCCTGCCCTCCTCCACGACGGGAGCGGGCGGCGGTGGGGCGGCAAGGGCGGTCGCCCCGGACCCCAGGGCAATCCCCAGCGCAGTGGGGAGCAATCCACACGCCAGCCACAAGGGGGCCGTCCGGCGGGGGCGCGGTGCTGGCATGGCCTTCCTCATCTTCCGGCGACAGTAACCATCACGGCGCTGTCCCGACATCCCGTGCTGGCGCTCACCGCCCCGCTGGTTACGTTCTTCCTTGTCGGGTACTGCACCACCCTCAAAACCTATGGCTGACGACTACTACCAGATTCTGGGCGTGCCACGGACGGCCTCGGCGGACGACCTCAAGAAGGCCTTCCGGAAGCTCGCGCGCCAGCACCACCCGGACGTCAACCCCGGCGACAAGGGGGCGGAGGAGAAGTTCAAGCGCATCAACACCGCCTTCGAGGTGCTGGGCGACCCGAAGAAGCGCGCGCTCTACGACGAGTTCGGTGAAGACGCGGAGAAGATCGGCTTCGACGAGAAGAAGGCCGCGGCCTACCGCCAGTACCGCGCCGCCCAGGCGGCCGGGGGCAGCGGCGGAGGCGGCATCCCCTTCAGCACCGAGGGCGTGGACCTGGGGGACCTCTTCAACGACATCTTCGGGCGCGCGGGCGCGGGCGGCGGCGGAGCGGGCTTCGACATCAACGACCTCTTCGGCCGGGGCCGGGGCGGCAGCCGGTCCACGGCGGCCGAGCGCGGCGACGACCTGACGACCCGCGTGCAGGTGTCCCTGGCGGAGGCCGTCACCGGCACCGAGCGCACGCTGTCCCTCCAGCGTCCGGGCCGCTGCTCCAAGTGCCACGGCGAGGGCAACACGGGGAAGCTGGTGACGTGCCCCACGTGCAATGGCACGGGCCGGGCGCGCCGGGGCGGGGCCATGTTCGGCGGTTCTGGCGTGTGCCCCACCTGCCGCGGCAGCGGGAAGGCCCCGGAGCCCTGCTCCCAGTGCGGCGGCAGCGGCATCAAGGAGGAGACGACCCGGCTGACGGTGAAGATCCCGGCGGGCGTCGTCACAGGCTCCAAGGTGCGGCTGGCGGGCCAGGGCGCGGCGGGCATCCAGGGCGGTCCCCCGGGGGACCTCTACATCGAGACGGAAGTGGCCGAGCACCCGCTGGTCCGCCGCGAGGGCGATGACCTCTACCTGGATCTGCCGGTGACGGTGTCCGAGGCGCTGCTGGGCGGCGAGGTGCGCGTGCCCACGTTCCAGGGTGAGGTCACCCTGAAGGTCCCGGCGGGTTCGCAGTCAGGCCGCAAGATGCGGCTCAAGGGGCGCGGCGTCCCGTCGCTCCGGGGCGGGACTCCGGGCGACATGTACCTGCTGCTCCAGGTGAAGGTCCCCGAGGAGGCCACGGACGAGGTCCGGGCCGCCGCGGAGACGCTGGCGCGGGCCTACCGGGGCGACGTGCGCCGGGAGCTGTCGTTGTAGTTGTCTTGCCTCTTGTCCTCGAAGGCGCACCGTCCTACATGGCGCCTCCACCATCCGAATCCGGAGCGGGTACGTACCTATGGGTCTCTTCGATATCTTCACGGGCGGCTCGGGCCCCGAAAAAGCCCTCAAGCTCAAGTCCAAGGTGACCCAGAAGTACGGGGAGCCGTCCACGCGGCAGAAGGCCCTGCAGCAGCTGGGGGAGATGAAGTACCCCGAGGCCGTCACGGTGCTGCTCAGCCGGTTCACCATCACCGTGGACCCGCTCACCACCGACGCGGACGAGAAGGAGCACACCTTCGAGCTCATCAAGCACTTCGGCCAGGACGCCGTCGCGCCGGTGAGCGCCTTCCTCAAGACGAGCGATCAGGCCACGTCCTGGGCGCTGCGCATCCTCCAGGAGCTGCTGTCCGAGGACGCGCTCATGGGCGTCATCGCCGACACGCTCCAGCACCTGTCCTCGCGCTACACGCGCGACCCGGAGAAGAAGGTCGTGCTGCTGCACCACGTGCTGGGCAAGCAGGACCCGCGCGTGGCGCCGGCCGTTCTCCCCTTCCTGGAGGACATGTCCGACGACGTGAAGATCGCCGCCATCAACGTCCTGGGGCCCCTGAAGTACGAGCCGGCGCGCGAGCCCCTGCTCCAGCTGCTCACCTCCGAGGACACCGCGCGCCGCGTGCAGACCGTGGCGCTGGCGGCCCTGGCGGAGAGCGGCTTCGGCGTGCAGGGCTACCAGGAGAAGGTGCAGGCCGCCCTCGTGGAGCCCTACAGCCTGGACAAGGACGGCCGCATCCAGCGCCGGCCGTGAGCGGGCGTCCAGCCGCTCCGGCGGTGTAGGCCCGGACGGCGGGGCTGGGGGGCTGTCGGACACCTGACACGCTCGGCGTTGGTGGAAGGCGCCGGGCTCCGGTGAGGTTCCCTCCCACGCGTGACATGAAGCAGGATTCACGCGTGCCATCGAAGAAGAAGGGTCCGCAGCTCGCAGAGGTGGTCCAGCTGCGCCCCACCACCACCGCGAAGAAGGCTCCCCCGAAGCGGACGGCGAAGCCGCCTCCGCCCGTGGATACCGACACCGCCGCCCAGGCGTTGCTGGAGATGGGCCGGCAGCTCACCGACAACGCGGGCCCCACGGAGGCCCTGCGCGCGCAGCTGCAGACGCTCCACACGCTGCTCAAGCCGAAGGTCTGCTACGTCGCGCGCCACTTCCCGTCGCGCAACCAGCTGCACGTGGAGCACGTGCGCGGACGCTACGACGAGCGCGTCACCGCCGCCGTCCCGGGCGAGGGCGTCGTGGGCCGGTGCTTCACCGACAAGGTGCTCCTGCGCGAGGACGACACCGTCGCCGTGCCCCTGGAGGGGCCGCAGGGCGTGACGGGCGTGCTGGTGGTGCTGGGCGCGCGCCGCAAGGCGTCCGACGTGCTGATGCAGTCGCTGGCGTCGCAGCTCACCGCCGCCTACGAGGTGGCCCGGCTGCGTGACGACAGCGCCCGTCGCAACAAGGACCTGCAGACGGCCATCGCGGGCTTGAAGAGCCTGGAGCAGAACCGCGAGGAGCTGCTCGGCAACGTGTCCCATGACTTGAAGAACCCGCTCACCACCATCAAGGCCTACCTGGCCATGCTGGGCCGGGAGAAGCTGGGTGCGCTGACGGACGGCCAGCGCCGCGCGGTGCAGATCTGCGACCGCAACGCGGACCGGCTGCTCCAGCAGGTGAACGACCTGGTGCTGATGTCCCGGCTGTCGTCCGGGAAGATGCAGCTCAACCAGCGGCCCTTCGGCCTCAAGGCCGTGGCGGAAGAAGTCATCCGCGGGCTCGGCGCCGTCGCGGAGCACAGCCGCGTGCGCGTCGTCATTCCCCCCTGCCCGGAGGTGTTCGTCCGGGGCGACCGCGAGCGCATCTCCGAGGCCATCCACAACCTCGTGGAGAACGGCATCCACCACAGCGAGACGGATGACGTCGTCGAGGTGAGCGTGTCGTCCAGCGAGGGCCTGGGCGTCCTCACCGTGAAGGACTCCGGCCAGGGCATGACGGCCGAGGCGCTGGAGCACGTGTTCGACTCGTTCTACCGCGCGCAGCCGGGCATGCCGCGGCCGCCGGGCGCGGGCCTGGGACTGCCGCTCGTCGCCAAGATTGTCGCGCTGCACGGCGGCCGCGTGGACGCGTCCAGCGTGCTGGGCGAGGGCAGCACGTTCCAGATGGTCCTGCCCCTGTTCGCGAGCGCCGTGAGCGCCCCGGACGTGAACCAGGCGGCGCCCAAGGCGGGCGGCATCCTCCTGGTGGAGGACGACGTGGACTGCCGCGAGGTGCTGGAGCAGGTGCTGGAGCAGGAGGGCTACCGGGTGATGGCCACCTCCGGCGCCGCCGAGGCCCGCTCCATCCTGTCCCACATCCGGCCGGCCATGGTGCTGCTGGACCTGCGGCTGTCGGGGGAGGACGGACGCTCGGTGCTCCACTACATCCGCACCACGGAGTCGCTGGCGGACGTGGTCGTCTACATCATCTCCGGCGCGAGCGACGTCGCGTCCCTCACCTCGGGTGAAGGGCCGGACCGCATTGATGGCTACTTCGAGAAGCCGCTGAAGCTGCCCAAGCTGCTGGACACCGTGGCCTCGGTGGTGCGTCCCAAGAGCCGCGGCCCCGCCGTGACCTGAACGACGCTCCGGCGCCTTCCCCACAGAAGAGGTGGCTGGAAGGCGCCCCGCCTTGGGTAGTATCCGCGCGGTCCATGAGCACTTCCGTCTATAGCCGCTACCGCGCAGCGTTCGCCCAGGCCCTGGCCGGGGCCCTGGGTGTCCCCGCCGCCGACATCGAGCCCCAGGTCAAGCCCGCGGATCCCGCGCACGGCGACCTGAGCTTCGCCACCTTCCCCCTCGCCAAGGCGCAGAAGAAGGCGCCCCCCGCCATCGCCGCGCAGCTCGCGCAGACGCTCCAGGTCCCGGGCCTGGAGGTGAAGGCCGTGGGCCCCTACGTCAACGCGCGCTTCCTCCCCCTCCCCTTCACCCAGGAGGTCATCGACGGCGTGCGCCTGGCGGGCGTGGCCTACGGCAGCGACGCCGAGGACGGCAAGGGCAAGACGGTGGTCATCGACTACTCGTCGCCCAACATCGCCAAGCCCATTGGCTTCCACCACATCCGCACCACGTTCCTCGGCCACTGCATCGCGAACCTCTACCGTGCGCTGGGCTGGCGCGTGGAGGGCATCAACTACCTGGGTGACTGGGGCAAGCAGTTCGGCCTGGTGGCCGTGGGCTTCCAGGAGTACGGCGACCCGGCGCGCATCGACGACATGGCGCACCTGGTCCAGGTCTACGTGCAGGCCAACAAGCGCGCCGGTGAGGACCCCGCCTTCGACGAGAAGGCCCGCGAGTTCTTCCGCCGCATGGAGGCCAACGAGCCGGAGGCGATGAAGCTCTGGAACCAGTTCCGGGAGACGAGCCTCAAGGGCTTCAAGCGCGTCTACGCGCGCATGGGCATCGACTTCGAGCACATCGAGGGCGAGAGCCGCTACCAGGGCAAGATGGACGCGGTCATTGATCAGATCGCGAAGAAGCCCGGCACGAAGGAGTCCCAGGGCGCCATCATCGTGGACATGCCCTACGCGGACGGCGAGCCGCCCGTGCTGCTCAAGAAGAACGACGGCAGCACGCTCTACGCCACGCGCGACCTGGCCGCCGCCGAGGACCGCCACGCGCGCTTCAACTTCGACAAGTCGCTCTACGTCGTCGCGCAGGACCAGGCGCTGCACTTCCGCCAGGTGTTCCGCACCCTGAAGGAGATGGGGCAGCCGTGGGCGGACCGGTGCGTGCACGTGCCGTTCGGCCGCATCCACGGCATGAGCACGCGCAAGGGCCAGGTGGTGGAGCTGGATCAGGTCCTGGACGAGGCGAAGGACCGCGTGCTCCAGCGCGTGAAGGAGAACGTCGCGCAGGGCAACCTGGAGACGACGGACGCGGACGCACTGTCGGAGCAGATTGGACTTGGCGCCATCGTCTTCGGCGACCTGAAGCACAACCGCGCCAGCGACTACACGTTCGACTGGGACGAGGTGACGAGCCTGGAGGGGCACACGGGGCCCTATCTCCAGTACGCGCACGCCCGGAGCGCGAACGTGCTTCGCAAGGGCGGCGGCGTGCCCACGGCGTATGACCCGGCGCTGCTCACGCTGCCGGAGGAGCAGGCCCTGGTGCGCGAGCTGATGCGGCTGCCGGACACGGTGAAGGCGGCGGCGGAGCAGTACGAGCCCAGCCTCGTGGCGCGGCTGCTGCTGGACGTGGCGGCGGCGTACAGCCGCTACTACACGGCGGGTAACAAGGACCGCGACAAGCGCATCCTCGTGGAGGGGAATGACGCGATGCGCGCGGCCCGGCTGGCGCTCACGGACGCAACGCGCATCACGCTGGCGGCGGGGCTCACCTTGCTGGGCATCCCGACGCCGGAAAACATGTAGCCTGGGGGGCTGCGATGGACACCGCGCTGGCGCAGACCGCGACGCAAGGAGAAGCCTTGAAGGAGGAATTCGGTCCCATGTCCCGGGTGCTCGGGGCACGGTACTTCGACGGGGTGCACTTCCCCCCCGAGGCCGAGAACGAGCTGCGCGCGCTCAGCGCCCGGGGCTTCGTGGTGCACGTCATGCGCACCACGGCGTGGATCAACTTCCTCTACATCGCGTGGGCCATGGTCCGCCGGGCCATGCCGCCCATCCGCGCGGTGGTGAACCTGCGTCCGTGGTTCACCAAACCCTGGCGCCAGACGGCCCAGGGCGGCGCGGTGGAGGAGCGCTTCCGCTACGCCCGCGAGCAGGGCGGCAGCGGCCTGGTGTTCCTGCGCCGCACGGCGCTCCTGCACGCCTCCGGCAAGGAGACGCGCGAGGACCCCTTCCCCGAGCTGGTCCGGCTGGCGCGAAGCTCCGAGCGGCCGGTGTTCCTGGTGCCGGAGCTGTTCGTCTGGGAGAAGCGCGCCGCGAAGCTCGTGCCGGGCTGGCGCGACGTGGTGTTCGGAAGCCCCGAGGCGCCGGGCTTCGTGCACTCGATGGTGGCCTTCTTCCGCAACTACAAGCGCGCGCAGTTCCGAGTGGGAGAGCCCATCGACCTGCGCCGCTTCATCGAGGAGAACCCGGGCGTCAGCGACGAGGTGCTGGCGCGCAAGGTGCGCAGCACGCTGCATGTGTTCCTCGCGCGGGAGACGCGCGCGGTGTTCGGCCCGCCGCAGAAGCCCACGGACCGGCTCATCGAAGAGACGCTGCGCGACCGGCAGCTGCGCAAGGTGCTGGACGAGCACGCCGCCGCTACCGGCCGCAAGCCCACGAGCGTGCAGCGCGAGGCGAAGCGCAACCTGGAGGCCATCGCGGCCAGGCTCAACCCGTCCGTGCTGGCGCTCATCGCGCCCATGCTGGAGTGGGTGTTCAACCGCATCTACGACGGCATCGGCGTGGACGAGGCGGGCCTGCACCGAGCGCTCAAGGCCGCGGGCAAGGCGCCCGTGGTGCTCTGCCCCAGCCACAAGAGCCACGTGGACTACCTGGTGATGAGCTGGGTGCTCTGGAACCGCGGCTACACCGCGCCGCTGGTCGCGGCGGGCGCGAACCTGTCCTTCTGGCCCCTGGGCCCGCTGTTCCGCCGCTGCGGCGCGTTCTTCCTGCGCCGGTCGTTCAAGGGCGACAAGGTCTACGCCGCGTCCTTCAAGGCGTACATCAAGAAGCTGGTGCACGACGGCATCCACCAGGAGTTCTTCCCCGAGGGTGGCCGCTCGCGCACGGGCAAGCTGCTCACGCCCAAGCTGGGCATGCTCACGTGGCAGGTGGAGGCGGTGCTCGACGGCGCGCGCAACGACCTCTACTTCGTGCCCGTCTCCATCGACTACGAGAAGGTCGTGGAGTCCGACAGCTACTCCAAGGAGCTGGCCGGCGGGGAGAAGAAGCCGGAGGACCTCAAGGCGCTGTTGAGCGCGCCCAAGGTGCTGGCGGCGCGCTATGGCCGCATCCATCTCACCTTCGACGAGCCCCTGTCGCTGGTGGAGTTCATGAAGGCGCGTGGCCTGTCGCCGCAGGAGCCGGTGACGGACGAGCAGAAGAAGAGCCTGGTGCGCGCGCTGGGCAACCGCGTGATGTACGGCATCAGCAAGGTGTCCACCGTCACGCCGCACGCGCTGGTGAGCGCGTCGCTCCTGGCCCACCGCCGGCGCGGCCTCACGCAGCGCGAGCTCACGGACCGGATCAGCCTGTTGCGCCGCATCGCCACCGAGGACGGCGCGCGCCTGTCCCTCGAGCTGGCCAACGCGCCGAGCAACCCGGAGACGCTGGGCCCCATCCAGGACGCGATGCGCGAGTTCATCTCCGACGAGATGGTGCGCACGAAGGAGGCGCGCGGCGAGGTCAGCTACCAGGTGGAGGACGCGCGCCGCCCGGAGATGTCCTTCTACAAGAACACGCTGATGAACCTGGTGGCCGCGCGCAGCCTGGTGGCCAACGCGCTGCTCGCGGGCACGCCCGCGCCGTACGACACCGTGAAGGCCCGCGCGCTGTTCCTGTCGCGCCTCTTCAAGGTGGAGTTCATCTACCGGGTGGGCGCGTCGTTCGACACCATCTTCGCCGAGTGCGTGGAGCGGCTCGTGCGCATGGGCCTGGTCATCCACGAGGGCGACACGCTCACGCGCGCGCCGGAGGCCCACGCGCAGCCGGACCTGGAGTTCCTCGCGGACCTGCTGCGCGACTTCCTGGAGGCCTACCTGCTGGCCGCCATGACGTTGCCGGACGTGGCCGCGGGCGTGGCCACCGACCGCAAGACGTTCGTCAAGCTGGCGCTGGAGACCGGGCGCCTCGAGTACAACGCCGGCCGCATCACCGCCGCCGAGTCGCTGGCGAAGACGACGCTGGAGAACGCGGTGGAGTACCTGTTGGATCAGCGCATCCTCGTGGAAGAGGACAAGAAGCTGCGGCTGGGCGATCCGGCCGCGGCGGCGGAGCTTCCCCGGAAGAACCCGCTCGCGGATCAGATCCGCGGCTACCTCCACCGAGCCTGAAGCAGCGCCCCCCAGCGCAAAGAGGGGGCAGGAGACGACACGGTGGACGAAGCCTCCCCTCCCAGCGACCCGCGGCCGGCGGAGGCCCCCGCGCCGCTGTCGCCGCCCCACCCCGTGCTCGCCGCGGCCCTGGCCTTCGGCCTGTTCCTGACGCTGGGGGCGCTGACCCAGCTGCTCAACCCCGCCTTCGGCGTGTGGTTCACGGAGGCGTTC